>NZ_JADQAH010000026.1:0-42690 GCF_022129225.1 Psychrobacter sp. Ps7
TTAATACGCTTAGTTTACCAAGTTTAGTTGTACGGTTTATTCAGCATAGCTCAATCAGTATTCCTAAAACAACACTGGCTAATAATACTAATCTTTGTTTGGTAGAAAGTCGAACAGGGGCTACTTATCCTATTCGCACTAGTAGTGAGAGCAGAAATGTTGGTTTCTCAGCAACCACTTATAATTATCCTAATAACAACTTTGGTAGAGTCATCGCTGCGAATGCAGCTTTGGTTCTGCAGAAGTACCAGTTTGTGAACGATTGCAATGCCAGTACTTTAGTTTACGCCTCAGTTCCGATGACTGGCGATCCAAGAACTGGTTTCAGTATGGATCCTATCCAAAATAATATCACTCCGCAGCAGTGTATTGCTTATAAGATAACCGCGACCAATCGCGCCAATCTTACTATTAATGACTTTATCATGAGTGATGTGCTTCAAAAGAAAGGGGTAAATAATGCACAGGTAACGTCTATACGTGTGGCGCCTACCGATAATAATGGCAGTTATGCTACTGATAGTGTCGCTCTTGGTTTGAATGGTACGGTCAAAACTACTGCATTGATATTGCAAAAAAATACTAAGAGTGATTTTTATTTCAATACCAAATACGGCACTACTGTGAATCCTTAGTAACTATTTCCCCTTGCTATATTATCAACTCTAAAGAATATTTTTTACTGACAAAGGCCCTATCTCTGTAGATAGGGCCTTTACCGTTTGTGTACTCCAAAATACCATTTGTCGTTTTTGTGGTGAATATTTGTATTGTTTGCGTGACAATCACATTAAGGAACAATTCTAACTTTATCAGCATCTCTTATTCATAGTTGATTGCAGTTTTTACATTGCATGGGACGAAGTCAAGATTGACTTGATAATAATGGTTTAAGCAAGGAATACGATATGAAAGGTTTTAATTTTTTACGCAGTGCCATATTAGCAAGCTTAGCGTCGGTAATAGCACTAAGTGCTGCTCACGCCAATGATGCCTTAAAAATGGATTTAACAGCCAATCAAGTCACCAAAAACGCCGAAGGTAAGATCTCTTATCTACCAGTTCGTAATGCTCCAGCGGGTACGGTCATTCAGTACAAGGCAACATACAGCAATATTATTAACAAAGATATCCAAGATCTGGCTGTCGTACTGCCTATCCCTGCCAATATGGCTTTCACTGGTGAAGCTAACCCTACCAGTGCTCAAGCCAGTATCGATGGCAAGAACTATGCCGATATGCCACTGATGCGTAAAGTCGATGGCAAAATGGTCAAAATTCCGTTTTCTGAATATCGTACCCTGCGCTGGAATATCAAGTTATTACCAGCACAGAAGTCTGCAGCCGTGGCACTTAACACGATCGTCAACTAGACCTCTCCTTCAACTCATAAAATCTTGCTCTTCTAATTTTAAGATATCTATATGAAATCAAATAATTTTAATTATAGCCTGTTAGCCGTTGGTATTGCTGCGGTAATGGGTCTATCTACTGGTGCTATCGCAGGTGAACAATCTACTGCAGGCTCTGCTTCTATTACGAACGTTGCCTCAGCAACCTACTCTGTTGGAGGTCAAGAGCAGAAGAAAGTTGATTCAAACCCAGTAGTAATTAGTATTACTGAAACAGTTAAATTCTCATTAGTGGCTACTAATATTGATGGCGATAATGACGTTAATACTAATAAAGGCATAGCTGTTATTCCTAACGGTACTATTACCTATAATCATACTTTGACCAATGGTGGTAACTTTACTGATAGTTATGATATGGACTTAGGTAGTGTAGATGCTACACAGCTTGCCAATATAACAGTTACTTACCAAACGCGTAATACTGCTGGCGACTTAGTCACAGTAACCAATCAGTCAGGTGCTGATTTTGCCAATGCCACTATTATCCTTAAAGCTGGTGATGTATCTTCAATTGTAATCAGTGAAAAAACTTCAGGTAATAAGGGTGGTGCTACTACAGATTTAACCCTATCTGCTACTAGTGATTACTTATCTAAAGACAAAGTTACTGGTAACGAGAAAATCACTAACAACGATGATTCAATTACTAAACTACCAGTATTCAGTATCGTAAAGAGAGTAACAAACTCTTTAGATCTTAACAATATTAACGATACAGCAGAATATACTATTACTGTAAAAAATGACGGTAGCGCAACTTATGCATCTGATGCTAAAAATATCAAAATCGTAGATATTTTACCCGCTGGATTGAAACTAGCAACAGCAAACGGTAGTACCTTACAACCAATTACTGTCACTAACTCCACAAGTAGTGATTCTGTAGGTACTACAACTACGACTAGTACTTCAAGCTCAGTTCCTAATGGTTTTACAATTGACGGTGCGAATTTGAAAGTTGGTAGCACCATTACTATCATTTTCAAAGTCCAAAGAATTGATGCAACGACGGTATTAGCTGCTTCTACAGTCAACCATGTCCGAGTTGAAGACCTCTTAGACGATACTGCAAATACGACTAACACTAGTAAAGTGATAGATAGTACTAATGCTAGCCCTGCTGGCACTCAAGACGATCCTGCTCAGACTACTGGCACATACTATCCTAGTGGTAGTGATTCAGAGACTTTAAATGGTACTGTGCCAACTACTGTTGGTAGTGACTATGCACAATCTTTAATAACCACTAAGCGTGGATTAAAGATTGAGGGATCAGCTACCAAAGAAATTCCAGTAACCACAAATGGAACAACTCGAGCCAACTACGAGTCAGTTATTACTAACTCTGGCGATCAGGTTGAAGGCGATGTATCAGGTGAGCTAACGTTCACTATCACTGGAGATACTACTGATACAGACGTAAACATTGGTAAACGTGCAAATACTCAAGTCAGAGATGTAACCGTAACGATAGGTACTGTCACAAGAGACATTTCTCCTACCACAGTAGGCGGCAATACATATGATATTTTCAGCGCTTTCCCTGCTGGCATACCTGCTAACGGCACAGCAACGATAAAGTACAACGTTGTCTCTTCAAATGCCATTATCAATACTACTAACAATACGCCAAGTGAAACTACTATCGTAACGTTAGTACCACTTGCACCAGGTAATGATAATAGTGTGCCAACAGAAGGTGCTCGAGTAGTAACTGACAATACTTATGTAAGAGGACTACTGTTGAGTAAAAAACAAGTCATAGACACAAACTGTAACGGCGCAGTGGATAGTGGTGAAACATTAGTAAATACCCAAATATCAGCAATTCCTGGGCAATGTGTCATCTATCAAATCGTAGCGGAAAATAATTCATCTTCTTCAGCAACACCGACAGGCTTAGGCTTTAGTATTACAGATCTAATTATTTCAGATGAACTAGCTAAGTTCACAGGTAACGCTATTTATAAAGATGATGCTGTAACCACTACTACTGGTGGCACTATAACAACAACAGCTACAACCTCAGGTGGCTTCGTTACAACTACTGTCAATCCGCTAACTCCTAAAGGTACAGCAACTTTACAGTTTTCAATTCGTATCAAACCTAATGCTGCGACAGTAACACCTAATTAATCTTATAAGGAATTCCAAATTCTACAAGCATCAAACGATGCTTGTAGGACTCCTCTAGCTTGACCTAGTTATTTTAAATTAGACAAGCTAGAGAATCTCTACCCTTACCCTCACTGATATTTTATTGGATAAGCGACATATGACTCTATCTACCATGACACCGTCTAATCGTACTGCATTGTGTTCAGCAAAGATCTCTGCGCTGTCATTGGCAATGTTGCTTATGCAATCAAATATCGCGATTGCAGCTGATGCAGCAAACCCTAATCTGCAAATCATTAACAATACTGCAAATGCTAATTATAACGTCAATAACCAGACTGACGTCACAATATCTAGCACCTCAAACCAAGTACAAGTCAAAGCCTCAGACCTTCCTGAATACGGTATTAAACTCACTCAACAGCCGTTACTCACCGTTATGCCTAACGCCTTGGTCAACTGGGTAAACGTCCTAAGCAATACCAGCTATAGCAACCAGACTGTTGAGCTAACATTGGCTGTATCGCCAACGCTCTCAAACTTAAAAGTCTATCAAGATTTAAATAAAAACGGCGTCGTTGATAGTGGTGATACTGAAGTTATTTTCGATAATTTAAGCGCACAAATCAAACTTGGACACAGTGAAAGTATCCAGTTTATCGTGCAAGCCTTATCAGATGTTAACGGCAAAAGTGGCGATACTGCAGATATTAAAATTGGCGCTGTCGTTCTAGAAGACCCATCCGTATCGAGTGTCAACGCGATTGATAGACTGATCATCGTTGAGCCTGAAATCAAATTTACAACGCCTAAGTTTGACGAAAACAAAACCACCTCGCAAATCGATGAAAATGTCTATATCGATGCCAGCTATGCGCAGTGTAACGTTCAACTAGATAAGCCAGATCAAGTATGGGTCACGATTACCTCTTTGTTGACGGGTGACAAATACGCATTGAAAGCGATTGAGACGGGCAATAGTACTGGTAAATATCAGCTATCAGCACCAACACAAAACAATGCCAACGCTGTCAATGACAAATTTATTCAGACTCTAGCAAATGATACGTTGACTGCAAGTCTAGACGCCTGTATCGCGCCTTCTGTCGGCACTGGCGCTGAGCAGCTACCAAGCGAAGGTGACTTCACCGTACGTATCGATGACTTAGATACACAAATCAATATCGTCGATGATAGCCCAAGCTTAGTCGTCACCAAAGAAAGCGACGTTAAAAGCGCTGAATTTGGTGATTATGTTAGCTACACCATTAATATCACCAATAGTGGCAACTCTACCGCTTACGATGTGCAACTAAAAGACGCCCTACCACGTGGTTTTGCTTATGTAGATGGTAGTGTACGTGTCAACCAAACTACTGATATCAATATCGACCAAGCGCAAACCACTGAGTTTAAAGCTGATGGTAAATATCAGGTGCTAAATTTAGGTAATATGGCAAATGGCGAAAGTAAAAAAATCACGTATCGTGTCTTAATCGGTGCTTCATCATTAGGCGGTGATGGCATCAACCGCGCGACTGCCGTTGCTAGCAATGAACAAGGTAAAAGCTTAGTTTCAAGAGAAGCACAGTGGAAGATTGAAGTAGAGCGCGGCGTCATGAATACTGATGGCATCATCATCGGTAAGGTCTACCACGATATCAACCGTGACGGCATTCAACAAAAAGAAGATGGCGAACTTGGCGTTGCAGGCGTGCGTATCTACATGGAAAACGGTAACTTTGTCGTGACTGATCCTGAAGGTAAGTATAACTTCTATGGTGTCAGTGCCAAAACTCACGTCTTAAAAGTTGACCGCACCACCATCCCTCACTCAACCGAGATGGTCACCCAAAGTAATCGCAATGCTGGTGATGCTGGCAGCCGTTTCGTTGACTTAAAATATGGCGAATTACATCGTGCCGATTTCGGTATCGTGGTCGGTATGGGCGATAGCACTGAGCGTTTGAATACGGAGCTTGTCGCTCGTAGCAAATCAGTAAGCGCTAAGAATGATAGCCTTGAGCAAGCAGTAAAAACCGAGCTAACCCTAGATCCTGACTACAATCGTGACTACGATGATAATGTAGACGCCAGTGGCTGCAACATCAATGGCGACTTAGATCTGGGTAGCAACTGTGACTCTGCTATCGTCAATGAGATAATCAATCCAGCCGCCAATCGTGTTGATATGACCGTAACTACGGTAGCACCGCCAGTAGAAAAAGAGCTGGAAGAATATCTCAAAGAAGTGGCTAACAATGACGTGGCTTTTATCAATTTAAACGAAGGTCAACAGCTCAGTACTTATAAACAAATGGTACAAGTACAAGCGCCACTGGGTTCAATATTTACACTATATGCCAATGGAAAAGCAGTATCAGAACAACAAATCGGCAAAACTGCTGAGCAAGAAAAACAGAATGTGACTGCCTTTGATTACTATGCCGTCGACTTAAAACGCGGCAACAATATCTTGCGCGGTGTCGCTACTGACGTGAATGGCAAAATTATCTCTGAGCAAACCATTAAAGTATCAACGCCAGACACTTTACAAGCCATTGACTATCGCACTCAAGCGCAGCTAGTACCGGCAGATGGCGTTAGCGATTATCAAGTCGTTATTAGCCTAAAAGACCGTGATGGCCGTCCTTATATTGCCTCAACACCTATCACTATCGATACCAATATCGGCCGTATCAATCTTAATGACAGCAGTAAAGATCAAGCTGGTACGCAAGTTATTGTCTCAGGTGGCGAGTTACTCATACCCGTGACTGCACCAAGTGTACCGGGTAAAGGTGAGTTGGTCATCGACACTGGTAGCAGTAAACAGATTATCCCGTTACAATTTACCGCGCAATTACGTCCTCTCATTGCCGTCGGCATCGTCGAAGGCGCGATCTCACTTAAAGACTTTGATGGCAGCAGCATTACTGACGCCCAAGGCGCTTTTGAGCAAGAGCTCAATGATTTCGCTGGTAACGATGACTATACCGCTTCTGGTCGCGCCGCGATGTTCCTTAAAGGCAAAGTACGTGGCGATTATTTGCTAACTTTGGCTTATGACAGTGACAAAAAAGGCGAGCGTCTGTTCCGTGATATCGAGCCTGGCGAATACTATCCTGTCTATGGTGATTCATCAGCCAAGGGCTTTGATGCGCAATCTACCAGCAAACTCTATGTGCGCTTGGACAAGGGCCGCTCATTTGCTATGTATGGCGATTTAAAAACTCAAATCGATAACGATGAAGGTATTAAATTAGGTCAATATAACCGTACGTTGACT
Source organism: Psychrobacter sp. Ps7 (assembly GCF_022129225.1). Classification (NCBI taxonomy): domain Bacteria; kingdom Pseudomonadati; phylum Pseudomonadota; class Gammaproteobacteria; order Moraxellales; family Moraxellaceae; genus Psychrobacter; species Psychrobacter sp. Ps7. Next base: position 6,823 of record NZ_JADQAH010000026.1, read on the forward strand.
GGCCTAAAAGCCCAGTATGAAGATAGCAAGACTCGCATTACCGCCTTTGTCGCGGAGACGAGTACCAGCCAGCGCGTCAATGAGACTCGTGGTCTTGGTATCTCAGGCCCTTATCCATTGGCTGAAAACTTTGATGCCGTATTAGAAAACTCAGAAACTGTCGAAGTGATCACTCGTGACGCCAACAATCCAGGCTTGATCATTAGCCGTGAGACCCTTACCCGCTTTGCCGATTATGAAATTGACCCTATCAGCCGCAGCTTATTTTTAAAAGCCCCTATCGCTAGCCAAGACATCGATGGCAACCCTATTTATCTACGAGTCACTGTAGAAGTAGATGAAGGTGGCGAAAAATACTTGGTCGGTGGCATTGCTGCCAAGCAGCAGTTGACTGACAAAGTCGCCATCGGTGGTAGCTATGTCAACAGTGATGACCCTCTTAACAAAGAAGAGCTGGCTAGCGTCAACAGCGTTATCAAGTTTAACGATAAGCTAAAACTGGTCGCTGAATACGCGATGAATAAAGCTGAGAATCCAAATTTTCAGCCAAGCAATCAAATCAATGCGACAGAATTAGACGGTCAGGACGCAGAAGGTAATGCCTTGCGTATCGAGCTTGACTTTGATAACAAGAAAAACACTCGTGCCAAAGCTTATTATAACGATACTGACGAAGGTTTCGTGACTGGTGCCTCGCCGCAGACTGCTGGGCGCGCTGAATCGGGCGTCGAAGTCACTCATTTAATTAATGACAAAAAGACCGCGCTAAAACTAGAAGGCGTCCGCACTAAAGATCATACCACTAATGCTAGCCGCCAAGGTGTCTTAGCCAGTATTGAACAGCGTTTGAGTACCAACATCGTTGGCGAGATTGGCTTACGTTATTATAAGCAAGATGCGACGGCAGCTTCACGCAATATCCAAGCGGTAACAGACGTCGTAGATGTGACTGATAACACTCTCTTTAATGACGATATTATCAATCAATCAGCGCTAAATAATGTCAGTGATTCTGAAAAAGATATTGAAGGTACTACCGCCCGCGCTCGTATCACGGCACGGTTACCCAAGCTCAATGACTCTTTAGTATTTGCAGAATATGAGCAAGATATTGATAACAGTAATCGTAATGCCACCTCCATCGGAGGCGAGACGCCGCTAAGTGGTTTAGGTCGCCTATACGCCCGTCATGACTTGATCAACAGTCTATCTGGTAGCTATGGTCTTGATGATACTGAAGAACGCCAGCGTACCGTATTTGGTTTTGACGCCAACTACATGAAAGACGGCAAAGTCTATAGCGAATATCGCATGCGCGATGCTATCAGTGCCCGCGAAGCTGAAGCGGCCATTGGTCTTAAGAACAAATGGTATGTCCAGCAAGGTTTAACCATCAATACTCTATTTGAGCGTGTTGAATCATTAGAGGGCGATACCGAGAACACCGCAACGGCAGCTGGCATTGGTGTAGAGTATCTTGCGAAAGAAGATTACAAAGCCTCGGCGCGTTTTGAGAAGCGTTGGGGTGAGACCAGTGACACATTGCTAGGTAGCGCTGGTATTGCTTATCGCTATACCGACGATGTGACTCTGTTGGCCAAAGACATCTACTCGCGCGTCGATTATGACGATGGCAATCGCACGATTAATCGCTTCCAGCTAGGAGCTGCCTATCGTGATTATGATAGCAATCAGTTAGACATGTTAGCCAAGCTTGAGTATCGCTTAGATGATAACAGTACTGGCGATGACGCCTATCAAAAAGATGCCGTTATTTGGTCATTGAGTGGTAACTATCATCCAACACGTCCGTTGACGTTATCAGGCCGTTACGCGGGTAAATATACTCAGTTTGATGCTGATAATATCAGTAGCGACAATACAGCCCATGCGCTTTATGCTCGTGGTCTATATGACATCAGTGAGCGCTGGGATGTGGGCTTGCAAGCAGGCACTTATTGGAACAAACAAGCAGATGATATGTCTTATATGTTGGGTGCGGAAGTGGGCTATAGCCCGATGACCAATCTTTGGTTGTCACTAGGTTATAACTTCATGGGCTTTGAGGATGAAGACATCGCTTATGACGATAGCACTATGGAAGGCGCTTACTTTAGATTACGTTTCAAGTTTGACGAAGACCTATTCAAACGTGATGATCCACGTAAGAACCAGCGTTTGACGACTCACTCTACATTGTAATTTATCCCCATTGTCGTGTTATCATCTGACGACAATGCGGGCGTTATCGCGCTGTTCATCACATTATATGACAGATATATTTTAATAAGCGATGAGATCAGCGCCAAAAACCGCAAGTACCAATATTGATACTGATACTGCTCCGCTTAATATGAGGTTTTGCATCATGCCTAATCCTGCCAACAAAGCAGCCCATTATAAACAGCCTATAAAGGCTTTATTATCAACCGTTTTCTTCCTGACAATGACCTCGGTTGCATCGGCGAGTCATCATACTCCTGAAGTGGCAGTAACCCATGACGCTACTCACTGTGCCAATGATGTTCAAACTCAGTCTCACCACCCAAAATACCAAAGTACGCGCCAACGTGCTATGAATTGTATGTTGAAAGAGTTACAAGCGTATCAACAAGAAAACATGAGCGCACGTCAACAATACTTTGCCTATAAAGCTCAGGCTTGGCTCAACTACGCCCTCCATCAAGACAGCATGAATAGTCGTTCACCTGCTGGACAGCAAGCAGCACAGGCAGCAGAGACGATTTTAACCACCTTAAAAAATGGCAAGGAACAAGATCTCAACCTTATTCAAGACATACCATCAAACTCTGCTCTCATGCGCCCCGATCTATGGGCAACCCTAAGCGCGCTAAAAGATAGCGGTGGTATCGAGTCAGCACCACGAGAGATAGCTTTCAGCGAGGTCGCTTTAATTTGGGCCGCTACGAACCAATGCGAGCGCGGCTGGCGGGAATCAGGCATCCATTTTCGCATGGCAGATCGTTGGCTTGAACAAGCTCGCGAAGCATACGTCAATACCCATGATTCACAGACCAACGTCGCTTTGGAAGAGCTGATCGTCAGCTATTATAAGCAATATGAGACATTAGATGCGAGTGCTGATATTTGCCGTGGGCAAGTATTAACCCCTATCCGTTAAGTCTATTACTACCACTGCTCATCAATGCAGCAAATACAAAAAAGCCGACATATGATGTCGGCTTTTTTGTATTTGCTTAGCAGACATTAGGGAATCTTAATCACACTCTAATGTCTATACATCATCTAAATAGCGAAAAAACTAGCGATTCTTACGCGGTAGCTTTTCTGGTAGATAGCAACGCAAATAAGCGATAAACGCAGTGTTTGCTTCTTGAATATATTCATTGGTAATGCTTTGATGACGGCGATAAGACAATGTAAATATCGCATTAATAATGCTATAAGCAATCAATAGCGTGTCTTGAATATCGTGGAAACTCGGCATCTCATAGCGCTCTGATAAACGCTTATAAACCAAATCGACGATCTGATGATCGATATCTTCACCAAAACTATCACCTTCAAAATCAGGCGTGTTCGTGTCATAAATGAGCTTGGCTTTGGTCTCGTCGTTATGGAATATCGTCACACAATTATCAATAAGCGCCGTCAAATAGCCCTGCCATCTGTCATAATTACCAATATCGACTGTTTCTACTATTTCTAATATTTCGATAGCATTCAAAAAACGCAATGCTAAAAATATCGCTTCGATGTTAGGAAAAAAGTGATAAGCAGAAGCTCTTGGAATGCCTGCTTCTTCACATACAGCCGCCAAAGTAATGTCATTGATAGGTTGTGTTTCACTTAACTTCTTAGCACCAGCCAAAAGTTTTTGACGGCGCGCACGGCCTTGTTGGCTAGTAAACTTAAACTTATTCGGGACCAGTTTTTTTGCCAGTTCCGAATCTACCAACACATCTTCAATCTTTTCGTCTTTATTTTCGCTCATCATAAGTCTCTTAATGTTACACCCTATTTTATAAATATAATCTTCAATAGATAGTATTCGCCCTAAATTGAAGAATTACATCCTATTAGCTAATAATGTAGCACTGATATTAGCGCTACTATGTCTAATGGAGAGGCATCATAAACGCTTGTACACTATCAAGCAAGGGAGATAAATAGGTTAAAAATTAATGTATAGGTCAACCGTTTAATAGCGTTAACCACGTAATGTAAAAAATTTAATCTTTGAGTTTAATTTTCGCTCTTATAATACCATGATCGATGACTCTATCTGCATAGTCCCACTTTAAATGATCATTGAAATAGTCTACTCTTTCAACCTGACCCAGTGAAAACTTGCTATCAGGAAGAAACTCTTCTGAAACAAATAATTGATCTATCACTTCTGGCATACCTTGATATATATGGGTATATGCCACATCTTTCATCCAACCATAGCGTGCTTGGATACGCGCAGCATCGAATAATGCAACATCGCGCATGCCTTTATCGTAATTAACTTCACCAGTCTCAGCCATCAATTGGGTGGTGACGCTACCGGTGACATCATTCATATCACCTAACAAAATCAATGGCTCACGAGTATGACGTAATCGATCTATAATAGACATCCGAATAGAGGCTGCTTCTGCGGCGCGCATACATAAGCTACGGAGCTTGGCACGGACTCGAATATTTGGATCGTCCATGTCTTCTAACAAATTGCCACTTTCATCACGCAAGAAAAATGCCCGTTTGCTTTTTAGATGCGCCGTAATAATCGTTATCGGTTGACCAAAGGCATCGACCCGTACTAGCAATGGTGGACGATTAAAGCGATGGTAAGGACCAATATCAGGGATATCAATCACCGCTTTTGGCGCAATATCTTCAAGCAAGCGGCTTTCTAATTGCTCAAAGCGGCTAATGATACCAACGGCAGGAGTGTTTTGTGCCCCTTTTCCATGGGTATAAGGGCTTGAACGGTCGTTACTTGCCAACGGAACAACAACATGCTCGGGCTTAAATCCCAACGACACCGCCAACGCTGCAAGCGCATTACTATCCCAGACTTCTTGCACCGCAATAATATCAGCATGTGCTTTTGCTAATAAATCGGTGATGCCGCTTAGCTTGTGCTCGTATTCATCGTTACTGTAAGCTGGCGCATTGTCATAATAAATTCGGTTAGGGTTGGCAAAATTGAGCAAGTTGGCAGTGGCAATATAAAATTGTCTGGTGCTTTTAGCTTCCGCATTATTGTTCATAGATTACCTATTATTTTTATTCTAGAATATTGCTTCCAAAGATGATTGGCTGTTTAATATATTCATACTTAGTAATATACAGCAAAAAAGCCTCCAAAGAAATCTTTGAAGACTTTAAAATAGCATAAATCGAAAGTATTTGGTCTATCAGCAGACCCAAGTCTACAATCAGACTAGGCCCAGTGATAAGGTAGTAAGCTTATATACTGTCTACTTACTTAAATCAAATGTGCTGTTAGTTTCGCTTATTACGATACACGATTCCACGCGTCATGCGATGCTTTGCGTGCTTCTTCCCACTCCATGCGTGATTCACCTTTTACTTCATGCCATGAGCGCTCTAATTCAGCTTCATGGTCTTCAAAACGTGCATCCGCAGGATAACGAGCACGGTTAGCGTACCCTACTGCATAAGCTGGATGTAGATCACGATCGAAGTCATAACCTTCTTTGTAATAATCAACATTTGCATATTCTGCACGCCAGTAAGCTTCTTCACGTGTTGGATCAATCGCTTCTGCTGCTGCATGTCCTGCACCGCCACCAACGATAGCACCAATCGCACCGCCAATGAGTGTGCCAAGTGGTCCTGCCATTGTACCGATTGCTGCACCCGCTGCTGCGCCGCCAAGACCACCAATAGCTGTGCCTACTGGATGAGAACCTGGCTCACCTGTGATGATATCAGCATTCAGATCCTGCTTAGCTTCTTTTGACATATGCTTTACTTCATTGCGATCAATACCGTCATAGTTACTCATAATTTTATCCTTAAATTAATTTGTTATATTTTAGATTTATTAAGTGCTAAAAATTAGCGGTCTTACTCGAATCATGTGTTACTTGAGTCGCCTAAAGTATAGAAATTTATGGATAACAACAGATAGATAGGTTGTGTAAATTGTGTCCAGATTGCGATTGCCTTGCGTTACAGCCTGTATCTTTATAATGATTTTGTAGGACAGTGAAGTGTTTTAAGTAATTTTTCATTGAGTTGTTACAATATTTTAATGTGTTTATTCAATACTTATAAGGATGTCAGTGCTCTATCGATGGCTCGTTGCCACTTATTAAGATGCTGTTCACGGATATCACTGGACATTTGGGGTTCAAAAACACGATCGACTTGCCATGATGCTTGCATCGTCCCTTCATCATATAACCCCGTTTTTGACCCCGCGAGTAATGCTGCACCTTTGGCAGTGATTTCTGTATCTCTGGGACGCAGGACAGGCACATCGAGTAAATCAGCTTGAAACTGCATCAATAAGTCATTGTTAGCCGCGCCACCATCTACTCTTAGCTCAGTTAATGGATGAGGACTGTCTTTTTGCATGGCAATGAGCACATCATAAGTTTGATAGGCAACTGCCTCTAACGCAGCACGAGCAATATGGGCTTTAGTCGTGCCGCGGCTCATACCAGTAATACTCGCGCTGATATCGGAGCGCCAATAGGGTGCTCCTAATCCTGTGAATGCAGGCAGTAACACCACCTCTTCACTGCTATCAACTTGGCGGGCTAAATCTTCGACTTCACTGCTTTGTTGAATCATACCCAGATTGTCTCGTAACCATTGGACAATAGCACCTGCCATAAAAACACTACCCTCCAAGGCATAAGTAACTTCCTTTCTGGGTGGCTGCAACATGCGTTTGCCTGACTGTACAATTTGATCGAACGATAAATTGTCTGGACGAGCCGATGTGGATTTTCGTTGCCAAGCGATTGTCGTTAGTAGTTTATGCTCGCTAAGTTTGGGTTTTTGACCAATATTCATCAGCATAAAACACCCAGTACCATAAGTGTTTTTAGCCATGCCAGCATCGAGGCAGCCTTGTCCAAAAAGTGCCGCTTGCTGATCGCCCAATACCGCTTGAATAGGAATTTGTTTGGCAAATAGTCCTTTTTTGGTTTTACCAAAGTCACCATCAGATGGTAGGACTTTAGGCAAAATATTCATGGGTATCGCAAAACGGGCGCACAGCTCTTCTGACCACTCAAGCTTGTGGATATCATATAATAAAGTACGGGAAGCGTTGGTCACATCAGTGACATGCTCGCCACCGGTTAGCTTATATATGAGCCAACTGTCTATAGTACCAACCGCTATTTCTCCTCTGCTGGCTCGTACGCTCAATTTCGGATTGTGCTCTAGTAACCAAGCGATTTTGCTGGCACTGAAATATGGATCTAAACGTAGCCCTGTAATGCGTTGCACTTCGCTTGCCACATCATCATGGCTGTCATTCATCATGCAGCTGGCACCCTCAGCCGCGAGTGTTTTACAGTAGCTCGCCGTACGGCGATCTTGCCAAATGATGGCAGGGGCTAAAGGTTTACCCGTTTGCTTATCCCACATGACAATAGATTCACGCTGATTGGTGATCGCGATACTGGTGACGTCGGTAGCAAGTAGCCCTGCTTGATTAATCACATCATGGGCACAGCTAATCTGCGTTTGCCAAATTTGTTGTGCATCTTGTTCGACAAAGCCCGCTTTTGGGGTTTGTAAAGTGGTAGGCTGCTGTGCCATTTTTATCGGACGCGCACGATCATCGTACAATATCGCTCGACTCGATGTCGTCCCTTGATCCAAAGCCAAAATATATCCTGCCATTACTCACATCCTATTTTGTCGCATTCATTTTTTACAATTATATTTTATAGCTGAGTTTTGATTGATAGTACGTACTTTTTGCGAGTAACGCCTATCGCAATAGCCAGTTTTATTTACATTAGCACTGCGCTAATGAGCAACTGCCGACAGTTAAAATAAATGCCGTTCATTTTAATCTTGCTCAACGCTATAAGGTGCTGAAATATAGCACACACCACTATTATGTATAGTTTATAAGCTGCTTTGTAATACAACAATCATCATTAACCATCATTATCGCTGAAAACTTTTAAAAGTGATCTAAAATCGATTTAAGTGCTAATGACTTGATAAACCTTTTATTATTAATTAACAAATGATGTTATTATTTGTCTTAACATCCGACCTCTAACATAAAATCATGGCTTATTCAACGCACAGTAAGCAAATACTGAGCATTGACCCGTCACCATTGTGCCACTACAGTGTAGCGCTTGTTATCCATAACAAAATACTGGCTTCTGTTAATGGTTGACCATATTGAACTGTTTGGACAGGGTTTGACCACAACAGTTGATATTTTTGATACTTTTTGCCTGACTCTAAAATACTTTGCATTCTAATTAATGGCTTATGTGACTTATGAAATTTGCTTTATCGACTCTGTCTACTGCGGTGATGACGATTACGTTCATGGGTTTAGCGGCGCCTGCTTTGGCAAGCGCTACTGATCATAATATCGAGTCACCGAATGAGGTCACAGCCGTTGCAGTGACGCAAATTATCGATGCTGATACTCAAAACAGTACTCAAAAAAATGAGATTCAAAATAGAAAGTCAACGACAGATACAGAGATGAGTCAAGCCGAGCAAAAAACTGGCTTAACAACGCTTATCGATCCCATTACCCATAAAAGTATTGATAATAGTTATCCATTAGCAGTATCTAGCCTGTTAAGCCTTGAGCAAGCTCAAAATATTTTATTGCAAGTGTCACCGAAACTGGCCGCCAATCAAGCGGCGATTGCTGCTAGTGAATATCAAACGGATGCGCTCAAAACTTTAGACAATCCATTGGTGTTTGCCCAATTATCAGCCAATGCTTACAACTTAGACGCGGATCTTGACTTATCATCATTGAAAAACGGTATTGTTAATGACGTTAACAATGGTGTCGATAATGTGATTCCGCCTATTCCACCGCTACCAGATTTGCCGAATTTTGGTGAATTGGTCGGTGAGCGTATCCCAGATTCTTATGAGTTAAAACGCTCAGGCTCAACGGCTGGTGCAGGTCTGGGCGTGGTTTGGCCCATCTATACTGCTGGACGTACCAACGCTTTGACAGGTGCTTCAAATGCCCGTACCCAAGAAGCCGTCGCAGACAGTCTATTGGATAAAAACGAGCTTTATAACACCCTGATTGAGCGTTACTTTAAGGCACAGTTGGCCATCATTGCCGCTTATTTACGTGAAGATGCTTATGATACCTTGCAGCAGACTGACCATATGGCGCAGCGGCTTTTTGAAGAAGGTTTTATCTCACGTGTTGATCGCTTAGAAGCACAATCTGCGCTTGCCGATGCAAAAAGTGAGTCCGTCAATGCCAATAACGATGCTCGTCTTGCGATGATGGCTTTACAGCGGCTATTGCGTACCGACTATCGTATCAAACCCACGACACCGTTATTCGTCTCTAGCCGTCCTTTACCCGATGTAAACTATTTTCAGAATTTATCACTCACCAATCACCCAGGTCTACAAAAAGTTGCCGCCAAACGCGCACAAGCTGAGCAGCTACATGCGCTATCAGATACTGGTCACAAGCCTACCGTCATGCTCTATGGCTACGGACAAATTGAAAAAGACCCCAGTTGGGTAGCCGGTATATCAGCCAGCTGGAAGCTGTGGGGTGGTCTTGATAAAAATGCATCACTCGCATCGAGTAATGCCAAAATACGCCAAGCGGATCTGTCTGAAATCGAAGTCAGTGACAATTTATTATTACTGGTCGAAAAAAACTGGCACGATGTGAATAATGCCCAATCTCGTTACCAGGCATTACAAAGCAATGTAGATCTGGCCGCAGAAGTATTGCGTTTGCGCCAGTTGGGGCTACAAGAAGGTGTAAATACACCGATTGAGGTAGTCCAAGCACAAACGCAGTCGCTTAAAGCACGTACTGAACAAGCGCAAGCGGCGAACAGCTATGTACAATCGCTGGCCGCACTCATGCAAAGCTGTGGTACGCCTCTTGCCTTTAACGCCTATCTTAATGCTGCTGATATTCGATTACCGACTTTGTATACTGAGTAATGATTTAATTTGAAAATGATAGATAGTGTGGATAAGCGTTTATATAGTTGATTCAATTTGAAAGTATGACAAGGCAGCTGAGCGAAGATATATATTTGATACCTCAAGCGAGGTTAACGCCGCAATACTATTACAGTAGCCTGACCATACTAACTATCATGAAGCTGCCATTAACCATACTATTGCTAACTCTATTGTGAATACTGTTTTATGAAAAACCCGACTTCTAAATTAATAAGTAACTGGCTGCAGCCTTCATTAAAGACGTGGCGTATTGCGAACAACTCTAATGTTTGGGCACACTGCGCGAGCGTGGGATTTTTTGGTTTCTTATCAATTTTTCCAGTAATGGCGGTGTTTGTGCTGCTTTATGGTCTCGCGTTTTCACCAGCTGAGATGCAAGAGCAAATCTCGATTTTGCGTCCGTTTATACCTGATACGGTGTATGAAGTCCTCAATTCACGCCTAAGCGCATTGGTCTCTAATACCACATCCGCACTCACGTTCAGTCTTGTCTTATCGACCTTACTCGCCCTTTATGCTGGCTCTAAAGGTGTTAAATCTTTAATTATTCTTATCAATCTTGCCTTTCATATCACTCAAGAGCGTAACTTCATACAAGGTAATATTTTAGCAGTCAGCTTAACCTTTGGCGCGGTAGTAATCTTGATTATAGCAGTCTCTTCTATTGCTATTATTCCTGTAGGGGCAGCCTATTTCCCCTTCCCGCAAATAGCTAAAACGATTGCGCTTTGGAGCAGGTGGCCTATATTGGCTGGTATCATATTTTTGAGCTTTTTAAGCCTCTATCGCCTAGCCCCAAACCGTGACGCCGTCGCGCTAAAAAAACTGGTGCCAGGAGCAGCTCTGGCGACCATTCTTTGGATTGTATTGTCTGTGCTATTTTCGATTTATGTGCAAAACTTTAATAACTATAGCGCTGAGTTTGGCGCGCTTTCAGCTGCCGTGGTCATTATGCTTTGGCTTTATTATTCAGCATTTATCGTCGCCTTTGGTGCGATTTTTAATTCTGAAGCCTTAGAAAGCGCCAAACCTTATGCTGTACGAATGTACTAATAACATACCCTTTATCCTCAATTTTGCTGCTTTAGGAATCTCACTGTCATGACTGAATCTACCAACGAATCAGACGACTCGCGCAAGTTAAACGACTCAGAGCAATCTACTGACTCAGTCAATAACCATAACGATCAAGCAACTGATGCTGAAAATGAGCAAGCAGTGCCTACTTATAAGCGCCATGCAGAAAAAGCGGATAAATCTGCCATGATAAAAAAGGCATTTCTGGCGCTATTGATTCTGATTGTATTAGGCGTTATTGCCTATGGTCTATATAAAAGCAATCAGCATAGCGAGCCTGAAGTCGTGACTTTGCAAGGGCAGATGCAGATGCAGCAAACCTCCATCGCTGCAAAAGTACCAGGACGTATTGCCAAAATTCTGGTCACAGAAGGTGATGCAGTGACAGTCGGGCAACAGCTGATTGAAATGGACTCGCCTGAGATTAACGCAAAGATCAATCAGGCGCTGGCTGGCAAGCAAATGGCACAAAGTCAGTTAGATAAAGCAGAAAATGGCGCCCGTCCACAAGAGATCGCTCAAGCAAAAGCGGCGTGGCAAGCCAACAAAGCTGCTTCTGATTTGGCGGAGAACACTTACCAGCGTGTCAACCGCCTGTATGAAGAAGGTCTTATGGCACGGCAAAAACGCGATGAGGCATATGCGCAATATCTGGCCACTCAAGATCAAACTGAAGCTGCGCGCTTGCAATACGATTTGGCAAAAGAAGGCGCACGCAGTGAAGATAAATCAGCGGCGACAGCACAAGTAGCACAAGTCGATGCCCAACTAGAAGAAGCACTGGTGGCAAAAGAAGAAGCCAACTTAAAAAGCCCTATTGCAGGCATTGTGGACAATGTCATTGTCAGCGCGGGTGAAGTCATCGGACAAGGCGTGCCTATCTTGACGTTGGTCAATACCGATGAGCAGTGGGTCGTACTTAATGTCACCGAATCCTACTTAAACCAGTTTGCGATTGGTCAGAAATTTACTGGTACGATTCCTGCGCTGTCATCAGCAAATAAGCCTTATACCAAACAGTTCACCGTTTATGCTACGTCAACATTGTCTGACTTTGCCACTTGGCGGCCGACCAATAATGATGATGGATTCGATGTACGTACCTTTGAAGTAAAAGCACGTCCGACGACTCCTGATGCACGTATTCGCTCAGGTATGAGCGTTATTGTACGCGTCAATCCAGCACTTACTAATGCAAGCCAAGAGTAAGCCATGCACCCGATGAAGTTAAGTAAGGCTTTTTTACGTAGTGCTGCCTATGAGCGACGGTTTTTGACCGAAAATCCGTGGGACTTTAGTATGGTGGTCTGGATACCACTGGCAACCGTTTTACTGATTTGGTGGATATTTTCACAAACGCAGATTACGGATTTGCCCATTGGGGTGATAGACCAAGACAATAGCCCGATTGCCAATACCGCGGTACGCTATTTGGAAGCCAGCCCTACTCTAACGGTTAGACAGCTTTATTACTCAGAGGCTGAGGCAAAAGCGGCTATTTTGCAGCGTGATATTTACGCTATTGTCATTATCCCTGAAGATTTTTCTCGGCATATTTTATCTGGTAAGCCTGCTCCATTGATTTTACAAGTAAATGCTCAGTACGGCACACATTCGGGCATTATCCAGACCAGCGTTCAAGCAGTCGCTGGAACGTTATCGGCAGGCGTTGAGATACAGCGTTTAGTCAAACAAGGCATGGCACCGTCGCAAGCTGCGATTGCTTACTCGCCGATTGGTATACAGCGCATCAGCCTATTTAACGCAGCCACCGATTATCAGCAGTTTTTGGCTTCAACCGTCATACCCGCGCTGCTGCATATTTTAGCGATGGTGATCGGTGCAACGACGATTGGTCGCGAGCTGCGGGATAAACGACTCGGCCACTGGTATCGCTTTATCAGTACAGGTCATCCTGATTTGACGCGAATCACAAAAAACGAGTCAACATCAGGGCAAATATTAAATGCCGTAGAAAACAATCAATACTTGAGCAAAAACGATCAAATCTCAGTCTCTAGCCATGCGAATGAAGATATGACGGAAAGTACAAACGTTTTAGTATTATTGTTTGGTCTGTTGGGCAAATACTTTTGGCCGACATTGGCCTTTAGCATTTGGGCGATGTTGGCTCTATGGCTTGCCACGCCGCAAGAATCCGTTGCCATGAGCTCAGTACTTGCAACTTATGCTGGTTTGATATTATTAATAATGCTATCGTTTTGGCTGGGTGCTGTCTTTACCTTAGGCTCATTTTCATTACGCATGGGCTTGTCTGCTACTGGCTTTATTTCAGCACCTTCTTACGCCTTTGCTGGTGTGACCTTCCCTTATATTGCTATCAGTGACAGTGCTCGGCATTGGTCAGATGCACTGCCACTCACTCACTATCTAAAGCTGCACATTGCACAATTACAGATGCAAGCGCCTGTTGCTGTGTCATTACCGATCGTCTATGGTCTGGCTATTGCCACGACGATTGCGATGACCCTGACTACTTTATTAACCAAACGCGCGCTGGCGCATCCTGAACGTTGGGGGGCGCGCTAATGTCATTACCACCAAAAGACCATTTATCTTCGACAACGTCAGATTCAACCAAGCAGTCTTCAACACCTAGTTTCTTAGCTAGTTTTTTACAAACTATTAAGGACATTTTTTCTGATAAAGGTGTGCTATTACTCTTACTGATTGCCCCCATTATTTATGGCTTCTTTTATCCTTGGCCTTATTCGACAGAAGTGGTCAACCATGTACCTGTTGGTATCATTGATAACGACAATAGTAATCTATCACGAACCATCGTTCGCTATGCGAGCGCCAGTCCGCAGTTAGACACACAGCTTTTTCTCAACGAGCAGCAGGCTAAAGAGGCCATATGGTCAGATGAAATCGCTGGGTACATGGTCATTCCAAGTGGGCTTGAGCAGCAAGTACTATCGGGAAAAGCAGCGAGCGTCAGCGTATTGGGTAATGGCGGCTACTTTCTGTTAAATAAAAACGTACAGATGGGGTTTTTAAAAGCAGTCAGTACGGTATCAGCAGGGATTGAAGTCAAAAAAAATGTGGCACAAGGTGCTTATTCAGCAACAGCGGCTGCTAATACTCAAGCGGTACCGTTAGTGATTGTCCCTCTATACAATCAAACAGAAGGTTATGGCGCTTACGTGGTGCCAGCGGTCTCTATTCTAATTTTGCAACAAACCTTATTAATCGCCACAGCGATGCTGATTGGTACATGGTATGAGCAGCGGCGACATGCGACGAGTATCCGTGGTTGGCTTGGGCGAATTGCTGCGCTCAGTATGTTTAGCTTCATTATTGGCTGCTTTTATTATGGCTGGACATTTGAGCTACACCACTATCCGCGCGGGCAAAACATGATTGGCAGTTTACTGTTCCTTTTGTTATTTTGTCCAACTGTGGCGACACTTGGCTGTGTGCTTGGACTCTGGTTTCGCCAGCGCGAACGTAGTATGCAAATCCTAATTTTTAGCTCACTACCGATGTTTTTTGTCAGTGGTTATCCGTGGCCAGCAGATCAGCTGCCCACAGTTTTACAAATCATACGTTGGTTCATACCCACGACACCGGGTATCAACACCTCCGTTCAGCTTAATCAAATGGGAGCTAGTATCTCCCAAGTTTCTACTGGATTTTATGCACTAGCCGCCTTATGGGTATTTTACTTTGCGCTACTTATGTGGGTGCGCTGGCATGATACGAATAAAGCACTTAAAACAGTGTCCTAAAGCAAAAGACGATTGCATGTCATTAGCGCCTACTATCAATAAAAGCCAAATCAATAATCCTGAATCAAAAAAAAGCGCCTGCTAACATAGCAGACGCTTTTTTATTTATAACGTTTCAATATTCTATCACTTAAAAAACACGATTAAGACCATTTAGTGCCGCCACGCGATACGCTTCTGCCATCGTTGGATAGTTAAAAGTAGTATTCACAAAGTACTCAAGTGTATTATTGCTCTTACACTTCATCACGGCTTGTCCAATATGGATAATCTCTGATGCATGGTTACCGTAGCAATGGATGCCTAAAATCTCTAACGTATCACGATGGAACAAAATCTTTAGTACGCCTGAGCGTTCACCAATGATTTGTGCACGTGCCAAATGCTTGAAGAATGCTTGACCCACTTCGTATGGGACTTTTTCGTCGGTTAGCTCTTGCTCAGTTTTACCGATACAAGAAATTTCAGGAATCGTATAGATACCAGTTGGCACGCTTGACACTGGTTCCGCATCGCTATCACCAACCATAAAGGCCGCCGCACAGCGTCCTTGGTCATAAGCGGCAGAAGCCAAAGATGGCCAACCAATCACATCGCCTGCCGCATAGATATTTTCGATTTCAGTACAATAGGTATCATCAACTTTTAATTGACCACGGCTGTTTGCTTTCAGACCAATCGCTTCTAAGTTTAAACCTTCCGTATTACCTGAGCGACCATTTGACCAAAGAATGGCATCAGATTTGATGCGCTTACCACTCTTTAGATGTAAGACGACATAATCGTCATGCGTCTCAAGATGATCAATCTCTTCGTTACTACGAATCAATACGCCAAATTGTCTAAAGTCATGCGCGATAGCATCGCTAATCTCGCTATCGAGATAACTGAGCAATTGATTTTGGTTATTAATCAAATCAACCTTATAGCCAAGACCCGTAAAGATAGAGGCATATTCACAACCAATCACACCCGCACCATAGATGATGATTTTTTTGACCACATAATCCATTTGCAAAATTTTATCAGAATCAAAAACGCGTGGATGGTTAAAGTCTAAAATTTCAGGGCGATAAGGACGACTACCAACCGTTACGATGGCTTTATTAAAGGTAATGGTTTCAAAGACATTGTCATCGGTTTCAACACGCAAAGTATGAGCATCAATGAAACTTGCCCAACCTTGAATCACTTCAATGCGATTGCGTTCATAGAATCGTGTGTGCGTACTAACCTGATTGCGAATGACTTTTCGAGCATTGGCAAGCACTCTATTTAGAGGAACTTGCTTGTACTCCATCGCCTTGGTAAACATAGGATCACGGCGAAAGTTAATGAGGTTAAATACCGATTGGCGCAGTGCTTTACTTGGAATCGTACCCACATGGGTAGAGTTGCCACCTACCTGATCACGTGGATCAATGACCACCACTTTTTTGCCAGATTTAGTCAGTTTCATAGCCGCCGCTTCACCAGCAGGACCTGCTCCTAAAACGACCGCATCATATTCATACTCGTGGTTATCGCCTTTTAAGCGACGTGAATCTTTTGTATAACCAGACTTGATATCGATTCGCGTATCATCGAGCGGATTAATAAGATCAGGATGGTGCATGACATCATCAGTGACCTGCTCATGGGTTTGTTCAATATTTTGTTTTTTATTTTTGCCTTCAGTATGCTCAGGATTCGGCACGCGACCGCTTTCTTTATTTGATATTTCGGTATGAATGTCCTTACCAATATCATTGGTCGCGTCGCTTGGTTTTTTAGTTCCCATCGTGTCCTCTTTACATTTACTTATTTATTTGATTTTTAGACTGTGTATGAATCAATAATTGCTTGAGTCAAAATCACACGACTAAGGCGTGCCCACCATACGTTGTGACACAATATTTTGCAGTGTCCAATGCCCAGTCGCGCTTTTCTGGCCCTCGTCAATCTGCGGACGCGCACTAATCACATATTCTGTGCCAAGGCTTGGTTTAAAGTCATCAATCCAATCATAAGGTACCTGAAACACGCTGCCATCTTTGCTTGATTTGGCCAGTAAACACTGCATCGGTAATGCCGAGGCGCAGGCCACACGATTGGGCATGATTGTTAGCGTTTGCGCTTCACCCAATACAATGGTTGGGATATAACGTGGCTCAGGCACTGGCTCACGTGAAAAAGGTGACGTTTGGCAAGCACTCAGTAAGCTGACCGCACTCAGCAAGCTGGCCAATAATAAAGGAGTCTTGTTAGACTTATAAGATGAACTCATAATATTCTCTATGTGATAATGAGATGGTATTAAATGATGATTATTAATAATAATGCTTTAAATAATGGTTCTTTTTTGAGCAATCGTTATTGCTAAACCGTTATTACTAAACAATTAATTGATTCAAGCAATTCATTGATAGCTTATATTTTATTAGCCGATACGGCGTTTGAGACCCGTCATCTGCAAGATGCGCGTAGCGATTTCTTCAACGGACATCTCAGAGACATCAAGGCTTGGAATACCATGCGTGATATAAATCCCTTGTATCGCACGCTGCTCCTGCTGACATTGCTGATAGCTCGAATAACGACTGCCCGCACGGCGCTCTTGACGGATTTTCACCAAGCGATCGGTATCGATCAATAGACCAAACAGCTTGTCTTTGTGCTCGCGCAATGCTTTTGGTAATTGATTATCGTACAAGTCATCTTCGGTCAAAGGATAATTCGCTGCTCGAATACCGAACTGTAAGGCTAAGTATAAAGAAGTCGGTGTTTTGCCTGAACGCGATACGCCCACCAAAATAATATCGGCCGCATCGTAATGACGCGTACGCGCACCATCATCATTGTCTAAAGCGAAATGCACCGCGTCGATACGTTCTTTATAAGTCTCAGAATCCACATCGTCGTGTGCATGACCCGAATGTCCGTCAGGCTCCACACCCGTTTCTTCAGCGACGCGACCTATCAAACCCTCATACATATCCAAGTTACAGCTTTGGGCAGAATTGATCTTTTCACGAATATCAGGGTTAACAATCGTATCAAAAACCAATGGCAACAAACCATCTCGTTGATACGCCATGTTGATTTGCTCAACGGCGTCTTCTGCACGCTCTAAGCTATCGACATATGGCAACACTCGTGTTTCAAAAGGTACTGAAGCAAACTGACTCAAGATAGCGCGGCCAAGTGTCTCCGCCGTAATCGCTGTGCCATCTGAGATAAAAAACGCGGTTCGAACGGCTTGAGAGCTGTCTAAGTTTAACGCGTTGCGATTTTGAATAGTGGGATTCAGTTGTTCAGCTGGATTACTTGAGTACATAACGTTGGCACCTCGATTGAAAACACAATGGTAATTTTCATTTGGCTTTTATTTTTGATCGGCTTTAGACTTGATTTTTAGACGTAATTTTCGTTTTGTATAAGCGCTAATATTGCACATTTATATCAGGATAAACCGCTACTATTAATGCTCTACATTATACGCATAATAGCGACCTAATAGAAATCAATGTTACAGGCGTACACTTAGAAAGCCACAGTGCCTTTAATCTTATCATGCCGATTAATAACCATTATTGTGCTGACTGGTTACTCATAATAGCGCAGCATTACCTGCTATATATAAAGTCAGCTATTGTCAGAATATCCTAAAGTTCTTCTGCTATTTATTTTAAATCCTCTATTTATCAGCCGATTTATAGATATATCTTGATAATTAGAGTGGTCTTTACTCGCATTTTTACGTCATCTCAAAAATAGAAAAATGAATAACCTTCTATTAATTATGTAGCAAACCCCACAATTTGTATCTTTTTGACAAAAATATTGGTTCAACCCCTCGAAATTCTCCAAATATAGCGGTATAATTCACCGTTATAATCTTTACTAAATAACCTTATTTTCTGGAGTTATCATGGCAGCGCAATCTACAGCACTTGTAATCAATCTTGATCAGCTAGGAAAAGACGACATTGAAATGGTCGGCGGCAAGAACGCCTCATTAGGTGAAATGATCAGCCATTTGTCTGATTTGGGTGTTAGTGTACCAGGCGGCTTTGCCACCACATCAAATGCATTTAACCGCTTTTTGAATGAAACTGGCCTGCTTGACAAAATCAACAGCGAACTAAAAACGCTAGATGTTGATGATGTCAAAAAACTTGCAGAAACGGGTAAAAAGATTCGTACTTGGATTATTGAGCAAGAGCTGCCAAGTGATCTTGAGCAAGAAGTACGTCAATCGTTTGAAACGATGAGCGGCGGCGAAGACATCGCGGTTGCTGTACGTTCTTCTGCGACTGCCGAAGATTTGCCAGATGCATCATTTGCGGGTCAGCAAGAGACTTTCTTGAACATTCGCGGCATTGATAACGTCCTAATTGCAATTAAAGAAGTATTTGCATCACTATATAATGACCGTGCCATCTCTTATCGTGTCCATAAAGGTTTTGAGCATGAAGGCGTTGCCTTATCTGCTGCTGTACAGCGTATGGTTCGCTCAGAAACTGGCGCGGCGGGTGTGATGTTCACGCTAGATACCGAAAGCGGTTTTGATCAAGTGGTATTCATCACGTCAAGCTATGGTCTAGGTGAAATGGTTGTACAGGGCGCGGTTAACCCAGATGAATTCTATATTTCTAAGCAATTGCTAGCCAATGGCAAACCATCGGTGATTCGCCGTAACCTAGGCAGCAAGCATAAGAAAATGATTTACGGTGATGAAGGTAGCACCACTAAATCAGTGAAAACTGTCGATGTTGAAAAACAAGATCGTATGCAGTTCTCATTATCAACTGAAGAGCTAACCTCTCTTGCTAAACAAGCCGTGACGATCGAAAAGCATTATGGTCAAGCGATGGATATCGAATGGGCAAAAGACGGCGACACTAACGAAATCTTCATCGTTCAGGCGCGCCCTGAAACGGTTAAGAGCCGCCAAGACAGCAATGTTATGGAACGTTATATCATCGACACGACTAACGCTAAAGTATTGTGTGAAGGTCGTTCAATCGGTCAGCGTATCGGTTCAGGTAAAGTCCGTATCGTTAGCAACTTAAATGAGATGGATAAAGTACAAGAAGGTGATGTATTAGTATCAGACATGACGGATCCGGATTGGGAACCTGTCATGAAGCGTGCTTCTGCTATCATTACTAACCGTGGTGGTCGTACTTGTCACGCAGCGATTATCGCTCGTGAGCTAGGTGTTCCAGCCATCGTTGGTTGTGGTAATGCCACTGAGCTATTGGTTGATGGTCAAGACGTCACTGCTTCTTGTGCCGAAGGTGATACTGGCTTCATTTATGAAAGCCAAATTGATTTTGAAGTACAGACCAACTCTGTTGAGTCTATGCCAGAGCTTGCCTTCAAAGTAATGATGAACGTTGGTAATCCTGATCGCGCCTTCTCATTCACGCAAATGCCAAACGAAGGTATTGGTCTTGCGCGTTTAGAGTTCATCATCAACCGTATGATTGGTGTGCATCCAAAAGCACTACTGAACATGAACAGCTTGCCACGCGAAATTGCACAAGCCATCCAAGAACGTATCGCTGGTTATGCCTCACCGGTTGACTTCTATGTAGATAAGTTGGTCGAAGGTATCTCAACGCTAGCCGTTGCCTTTATGGATCAGCCCGTTATCGTTCGTATGTCAGATTTTAAATCGAACGAATATGCTAACTTGCTTGGTGGTAAATTATACGAGCCATCAGAAGAAAACCCAATGCTTGGTTTCCGCGGTGCCAGTCGTTATGTGTCTGATAATTTCCGTGACTGCTTTGAGCTTGAGTGTAAAGCACTAAAACGCGTACGTGATGAGATGGGCTTGACCAATGTCGAGATTATGATTCCATTCGTTCGTACCGTTGGTGAAGCCAAAGAAGTCATCGAATTACTTGAGAAAAACGGTCTAAAACGTGGCGAAAACGGTTTACGCGTTATCATGATGTGTGAGCTACCAACCAACGCCCTATTGGCAGATGAATTCCTAGAGCATTTCGATGGTTTCTCAATCGGCTCTAACGACTTGACTCAGTTGACACTTGGTCTTGACCGTGACTCAGGTATCGTCTCACATCTATTTGATGAGCGTGATCCTGCGGTTAAGAAACTATTGACCATGGCGATTGATGCGTGCCGTAAAGCAAACAAATATGTCGGCATCTGTGGTCAGGGTCCATCAGACCATCCAGATCTCGCGTTCTGGCTCATGGAGCAAGGTATCAGCTCAGTGTCATTGAACCCTGATTCTGTACTAGATACTTGGTTCTTCTTAGCTGGTGAAGAAGCGAAGTAAGCCGTAACGTTCAGTCACAGCAGTAATTCACACAGTCATTAAAGAAACAATTATTAGGGTCTATTTGAAAAATGTTAAATAGGCCCTAATACTATGTATCATATATAGTGACTTAAGATATGACTAACTATGCAGGCAATTATGCAGATTTTCCTTGCTCGAAATAACGTACAAGCTGGTCCCTACAATTTGGAGCAGCTAAATATCATGTTGGCATCTGGTGAAGTACTGCTGGATGATTTGATGTGGCATGAAGGCTTAGACCAATGGCAGCGTGTCGGTAACTTGACCAATAATCAAACGGTTTATCGACCTACCAACCTTGGCAAGCCTGAGGTTAATGACTCTATTATCAATAATGTAACTGTTTTTCCTGAAGATAGCGCTAGCAATAGCTCGGATAGCAAATCAGTTTCATTAGATAGATTGTATGGCAAGCCTGAACGTCCAAAAGACACGGATAAAAATGTGAAAGCTGACATGACTACCAATCGTCAGCACACACCGCACAATAATGTGTCACTAAACAAGTCTAATAGCAATCAGGCTGCGGCTAGTAAAGACAAAGTCGTCGGCAATGTGGTACTTGCACCGATTATGTCGCGAGTATTAGCAACAGCCATCAATGGACTACTCTATCTACTGGCTATTTTTCCGCTGGTGATGGCATTGACAAAAATGGATGTGGATTATACTAAATTCCAAAATATCCAAGATATGGATGCGGCTTATCAGTATTCAATGACACTGATGGAGAGTCTTCCTAGTAGCACATTGATGATGTCGCAAGTGATGGTATTTGGCTTATTTGCGCTACAATTGGTATTTATCACACTGCGTGGTCAGTCACTCGGTAAGCTGATTACGGGTATTCGCGTGGTGGATCAAACCACTCATCGGTTGCCCTCTTTTACCAAGCTTATTGGTGTGCGTACTTTGTTATTGTTTATTATTTATAACTTATTGTTTTCGTTTACCAGCTTTCTAGGGTTCATGATTATTGCTATTCATTATTACATGGCCTCAAAAAGCCCTGAAAATATCGGCTGGCATGATAAGCTGGCTAAAACTTTAGTAGTCAAGGCTGATAGCAGTCAATTGACTAAACAACCAAAAGTAAAATAGCCACTATATTTGGCTATCTAAAATTATAAATATTAAAAAAGCAGCGTATCATCGTTGCTTTTTTATTGTTAAATAACCATTTATTGGTTTTATATTTTTATTAGCAGTGGCTTAGTGATTAACCTTTGTGTTAGTTGCTAAGTACTGTTATAATACGGCGCTTTATAAACTAAGCTTATTTCTTATTATTTTTCATAATAATAGCTAGAAATCTGGCTTACCTTATAAATCTCCTTGCTATTAACATAGGGTTAATAGCTACTAATCCGTAAGGAGTCATAATGCGACATTACGAACTGGTGTTACTTGTACACCCAGACCAAAGCGACCAAGTGGTCGGCATGGTTGAGCGCTACATCAAGTTAGTTCAAGACAACAACGGTGTTATCCATCGTTTAGAAGATTGGGGCCGCCGTCAATTGGCATATCCAATCAACAAGATTCATAAAGCTCACTACGTTCTTTTCAACATTGAAACTGACGGTGAAACTTTAGCTGAACTTGAAGAATTATTCCGTTATAACGACGCGATCATTCGTAGTCTAGTTATGCGCCGTGACGACGCTGTCACTGAAGAGTCGCAGTTAGCCAAGAATGCCGATGAAAAACGCGCACGCAAAGCAACTACTCGTCGTCCAGACAGTCGTGAAAACGATAATGACGACAACGACAACAGTGAAGACTAATTAAAGGAGAATACTCATGGCACGTTTCTATCGCCGTCGCAAATTCTGCCGTTTCACTGCTGAAGGCATCACTCACATCGATTATAAAGATGTTGAATTGCTAAAACAGTACATCAGTGATAATGGTAAAATCGTACCAAGCCGCATTACCGGTACATCTACTAAATATCAGCGTCAACTAGCTACTGCTATCAAGCAAGCTCGTTATTTATCGCTACTTCCATACACTGATAACCATCAGGGTTAACCGTTAATTTTAACTAGGAATGACTCATGCAAATTATTTTGTTACAGCGTATCGTCAACCTTGGTAAACTCGGTGAAACTGTCGATGTGAAACCAGGTTACGGACGTAACTTTCTTATCCCTTTGGGTAAAGCACTACCTGCTACTGCAGCTAACATTGAAAAGTTCGAAGCACGTCGTGCCGAGCTTGAAGCTGAAGAAGCGAAAGAAGTAGCTGTTGCTCAAGAACGTGCTGATGCGCTAACTGACGTTAATGTCATCATGCGTGCTAAATCAGGCGACGAAGGCAAGCTATTCGGCTCTATCGGTACTCGCGATATCGCTGAAGCATTGACTAACTCAGGTCTAGAAGTAGACCGTGCTGAAATCAAGCTTCCTGAAGGCACTTTACGTCAAGTTGGCGAATACAATGTTGATATTCAACTACATCATGACGTTACCGCTACTATTCTAGTTACCATTCTTTCTGAAGATGGCGACAACGAAGAGTCAGCAACAGAAGTTGAAGACGAGAACGAAGATTATTCAGAAGATTAATTTTTGAATATCTAGATCTAGTCTAAAAAAGCCAGTAACATCATGTTGCTGGCTTTTTTGCGTTTTGCTATCGCGTTTAATTTATGATTTTATCAGGTATCTTGTGCAGTGATATATTCTAGCAACTATTTGTAATAAATAGCTTGGAAAGCCTATACTTAACAATAAGATACTACCTATAAAGTCATCTTTATTATTGTCACCTGAGTTGATATGCTCGTTGTATTTGATTGATAGATTTTATTCAGATAACGATAGGCTGCAATGACATGATAAATACTGACGACAAATTACGATGTACACAAGGCAATCACTTTTATAGCGAAGGTGAAATTTATAAGGTGGGTAGAATCGTTAATAATAAATACTTTCAAATCCTAACCGATAATGATGCAGACCACTGGTACGCAACACTGGATGATAGAGGCATTTATGTGAGCTTTGATTCTAACCTAGGATTAGCAGAAAACGAGAGAGCCTATTTTGAAAAAATCGATGAGCTACAAGCTGAAAGCTAACAGCCTCCTAAATTATTCAAAAGCACTCAAAAGCATTCAAAATTTAAAAACGGTCAATATAATGGCCGTTTTTTTAATTAAATATCAATACGATTACAGGACAGATATGCGACAGAGCGCGGCCACTCAGCGGCTGTTTTCGGCACTTCTTGGTCAGCAGCTATTATCTTGGCTGCATTTATCCAGCCTGCATGACCGATGACTAATACTGGGCTATCTTTTTGTTCAGTTGAAACCTTAACCAACCAACCTTCAACACGCTCAAATAGCTGCTGCAAGCTCTCTCCATGACTGGGCGCAAAATGGGCAAAATTATGACACCACTCATCAATCTCTTGCTTGGTGATTTGCGCCCACCGACATCCATCCCATTCGCCAAAATGAATCTCAGCCAATTCAGGCGCGACGCGACACTCAAAACCACGTTGCGCTAATATTTGCCCGACTTTTAGTGAACGTTGTAAGGGGCTGACCCAAATTGTTTTTGGCAATTGATGCAAACGCACAAAGCGCTCGATTTTATTGGCAAGACGTTTCAACTTACGTTTATCGACGCCGACATCAGTTTGTCCAATACAAATTCCTTCAGTATTCATCGGTTTGGGATGACGCCAAATATAGAGAATCATGAATGAGTATGGTCCTTGTTGACGATTTGATTTAAATAAAGGGTATAGAAGCAGCCAGTCCGATATAAATAGCAATTTCACTAAGCTGCTGCGTCGCGCCGAGCCCATCGCCCGTGTAACCATCCAAGCGCCTGCGTAATAAACGTCGCATGTAATCAGTGGCTATCAGCGCCAATATCATGGCTAACAACCATTGAGCAAGCCCAATCTGCTGCATCGTATTGGGGAATATAAGTGCGACTAAAATAATAGCCAATATTAGCCAGCCACTGCTATATAGCCCTTGTATTGGCGTCAACTGCTGCGCCATCGGTTTGGCTTTTGCGTGTTCTATCTCTCCACCATAAGGCAGTAAAGACAGCAGGCTAATGCAAAGTAAACGCGATGCGGTATGTCCTAGGATAAGCGCGATGACAGCCATTGATATCGGCATCGAGGCAAGTAAGCTAATTTTGAGTAATAGCGCCGACACCAAACCTAATACACCATAAGTACCTAGGCGCGAGTCTTTCATAATAGTCAGTGTGCGCTCGCGAGTCAGACCACCGCCGAGACCGTCACAGCTATCCGCAAGACCATCTTCATGAAAAGCGCCAGTGAGCTTAATTCCAAAAGCTGTGCTCAGCACTGCAGCAACTAGGGGCGTAAATAACAGACTGCCCAGCCAAAACACGCCAGCACAGAGTAAGCCAACCAGTAAACCGACTGCGGGAAAATGGCGACTGCTCTGATGCAACCATTGCGGATCATAATGCTTAAATGGTGGTACTGATAATCTCGTTAAAAATTGAACGGCGACCAGTAACAATATCCATTCATGCTTTATCAATTGAGCAAGGGTTCGTCTAGGCGAGGATGGCTGATTTGATGATTGTGACATCAGTTGGTTTGCTCACTGATACCGGCGTCACTAAAGCTTGCCATCTCATTGATAATGGCGCAAGCGGATTGCAACAATGGATACGCGAGCGCAGCCCCGCTACCCTCGCCTAAGCGCATGCCCATATTAAGTAAAGGCTCAGCATTTAGTGATTTCAATAAATGCGCGTGCCCCGGCTCAACAGAGTGATGAGCAAAGACCGCGTATTGAGCAACACCAGGCGCTAGGCGTTCAGCCACCAATAATGCGCTACTGGCAATAAAACCGTCAATCAGGAGAATACGCCGTTCACTAGCAGCTTGAATCAGCGCACCCGCCATCATGGCAATTTCAAGCCCGCCCAATGCAGCGAGTACATCAAACGGTGCTTGTGCCTGTTGATGACGCTCTAATACTTGCGTCAAAATATCCGTCTTATGCTCTAATCCTGCATCGTCAAGCCCTGTGCCGCGACCAATACAATCAGCAATGGGAAAATTGCCCAATCTCGCCAGCAAGAGACTCGCCGCCGAAGTATTACCAATACCCATCTCCCCAACAATCAACAGATTACCCGCTAGATTCTTGACGACTTTCATGCCGTTTTCTAGCGCTATTAAACACTCTGTTTCTGTCATTGCAGGCTCTGTTAACGCATCACGACTACCATGACGAACCTTGTAATCCAGCAATTTTGGATGAGGAGCAAAGTCGGCATCCACCCCAGCATCAACAACCTTTAACTCAATATTATGCTGGCGTGCCAGTACGTTGATGGCGGCACCGCCTTGCAAAAAGTTATGAACCATTTGCGCAGTGACAGCACTAGGAAACGCTGATGTACCATGCTTAGTTAAACCATGGTCTGCCGCAAACACTCGTATTTGCGCTTGCTCAATATGCGGTGTGATCGTTCCTTGAATCATGCCCAACTGCACAGCGAGTGCCTCTATTCGCCCAAGCGCGCCCAGCGGCTTGGTTTTTAGGTCTATAATCTGCTGTAGCTGTAGACGTAATTCATCATTTTCTATATTGGCTATAGTAGGCGCGGTAAATATGGTCAAGGTAGGCATCCTGATAATGGTACGTGTGAAGCAAAAAGCACATACTAGCAGAGTATCTAAGCTTTACCATGAATAAAATCAAATATGAGCCGAATAGATTCCCTAGCAGCTTGGATTTACTATAGAATATGCCCCTTTAAAAATCCATATACCTATTGATGCTGCTATTAATGAAATAATAGCTCAGTAGCAGCATCCACAATTATCGCTATCAACCCTACATGTAGAGACAGTAATGATCGTATTTTGGCTTGTGCTGACCATTCTTTTTATTATTTTTGCCACAGCAAAGTTAAAGTGGCATCCTTTTTTAGTATTGATATTATCAGCCTTTTTAGTAGCGCTATTTTACCAAGTGCCGCTTAATACTGTTGCTAAAACCATCTCGGATGGCTTTGGCGGTATTTTAGGTTACATCGGTCTGGTTATTGTCTTTGGTACTATCATCGGGCTAATCCTTGAAAAAACAGGTGCTGCCATTGTAATGGCAGAAACGGTCATCAAAGTTTTGGGGCCCCGCTTCCCTACTTTGACCATGTCTATCGTTGGTGCTGTAGTTTCAGTACCAGTATTCTGTGACTCTGGCTATATTATTTTAAACTCATTAAAAGAAACATTGGCCGAGCGTTTACACGTATCCAGTGTGGCGATGAGCATTGCCTTAGCGACAGGCTTATACGCAACTCATACCTTTGTACCACCAACCCCAGGTCCAATTGCCGCAGCAGGTAACTTAGGGCTAGAATCCAATTTAGGCTTGGTTATTATGGTCGGTGTGGTGGTGACAGCGGTTGCTGTACTGGCTGGCTGGTGGTGGTCTAATCGCTTCTTAAATGTCGCTCCCGACAATATCGATGCACTGGACGCGCCAGCAGCGACTTTGCCTGAAAACATGAAGACACGTGACGACTATAGCAGCATGCCGTCAGCAACAATGGCGTTTTTGCCTATCATTGTCCCTATCGTATTGATTTGCTTATCGTCTGTTGCGAACTTCCCAAGTACACCATTTGGCAGTGGCACGCTGACAGATATTTTAGTGTTTATCGGCAATCCACTCACGGCATTACTAATTGGTTTATTCTTGTCTTTCTTATTAATTAACACTGAGCAAAAAACGCAGCAAATTAGCGACAGCATCTCACAAGGTTTGGTTGTGGCAGCGCCTATTCTCTTAATCACTGGCGCTGGTGGTGCATTTGGTGCCATGCTAAAGGTCACACCTATTGGTGACTATTTAGGCACAACGCTATCTGCGTTAGGGCTTGGTATTTTTATGCCATTCATTGTCTCTGCTGCGTTAAAAACGGCACAAGGCTCGACCACAGTCGCCTTGGTCACCACCTCTGCGATGATCGCGCCGTTATTGGATCAAATTGGTCTCGACAGTGAGCTTGGTCGCGTATTCTGTGTGATGGCCATTGGTGCAGGTGCCATGACTATCTCGCACGCCAATGACAGCTTTTTTTGGATTGTCAGTCAGTTTAGTCGTATGAGTGTGGCGCAGGCTTACAAAGCCCATTCTATGGCAACGGGTATTCAAGGCGTGACCAGCATCGTCTTTATCTGGTTATTAACCTTGGTATTTATTTAAAGAGATTCAAAGAGACATTCATGAAAATTTTAATTGCTCCCGACTCATTTAAAGAAAGCTTAGACGCACTGGATGTTTGCCGCGCCATTCAATCTGGCTTCAGTCAAGTGTTTCCAGAGGCTGATTATAAGCTATTGCCGATGGCTGATGGCGGCGAAGGCACGTCTGCGGTATTGTCTTATGTATTGTGTGGACGCTGGAAAGAAGTGGTGGTCAATGATCCACTGATGAGACCGATAACGGCAAAGTATTTGTTATTGCCCGACGCTACGGCTGTTATCGAAGTTGCTCAAGCGTGCGGATTACATCTATTGACAAGCGGTGAACGCAATCCTGTGATTGCTAGCAGTTACGGTGTCGGCGAGCTGATTGCTGATGCGTTAGAAGAAGGGGCTAAACGTATCGTGATTGGTCTAGGTGGTAGCGCAACCAATGATGCAGGTCTTGGCATGCTAATGGCATTAGGCATCACATTTCACGATATCAATGACACTCTACTCACTCATGGTGGTGGTGCACTTGCCAGCCTACATAGGCTTGATAATATAAATCTTCATGCAAAGGTATTAGACACAGTATTTGAAGTCGCTTGTGATGTGACCAATCCTTTATGTGGTCTTTTGGGTGCGAGCGCAGTATTTGGTCCACAAAAAGGCGCTTGTCCAGAGCAAGTCAAAGTCTTAGACAAAGCACTCAGTCACTTTGCCACCATGTGTGGTCATCACGGTTATGAGGACTGCCAACATGTCGAAGGTGCTGGAGCAGCTGGCGGTCTTGGCTACGCGATGATGACATTCTTTCAAGCTCAGCTAAAATCAGGCTTTGACACAGTTGCTGAGGTGGCTCATTTATCGCAGCATATCGCAGAGGCTGATCTCGTTATCACTGGCGAAGGTAAGCTCGATGCGCAAACAGCCATGGGTAAAGTGGCAGGTGGTATCAGTCAGCTTGCCAAAGCCAGCCATACGCCAGTCATTGCTATTTGTGGTAGTGTTGACGGACTCAAACCTGCGCAAACCAGCCAATTCAATGTTGTTATGCCTAGCATTCAAAAAGTAGATACCATCGAAAACGTACTGAGTCAGGCTTATGACAATATTGAAACCACGGCTGTAAATATCGCTGCTGCTATGCGCTTAGGTATTAATATGAGATAGATGTTTTTATCATTTCAAAGCAGAACAGAGCCAAACCATTTAATCTGTTTTTTGGCTCCATTCTGTATACATATCACAATATTTCTGGATGCCAGTGTCACAGATACGCTTTAACCCTGCTAACCCACCTACTCTATCGCCATGGACACCATCACTTAGAATATAAATTTTTGCTAATTCGTTTTGCACGTCTTGATATCCTAGCTGACTATAGCTTTCAAACCAATGCGCTGCTTTGCTATAGTCTAATTTTACACCCTCGCCTTTATAATACATATAACCAAGGTTAAACTGAGCCTCTGCCATGCCTTGCTTAGCCGATTTTTCAAACCATTCAACCGCTTTTATATTATTTTTAGGAACTCCTTGCCCCTGCTGATACAGCACACCTAAATTAAATTGAGCGCCAGCAACGCCTTGTTCAGCAGATTTTTGATACCATTTAAACGCTGTTTCATTATCTTTAGGGACACCTTTAGCATTGGCATAAGCAATGCCCAAATTAAACTGTGCTAACTTATTATTTTTTTCAGCTGCCTGTTGCCAATACTTAAGGGCATTAATATCACTTTGAGCGACACCGTCACCTGTAGAATAAAGATTACCAAGATTGTATTGGGCTCTGCTGTAGCCTTGTTTAGCAGACTTACTATAGTAAGCAAAAGCTTTTTCATGGCTTTGTGGTATTCCTATTCCTTTATCGTACATAACACCGATATCATATTGTGCTTCAGCTAATCCTTGATTGGCAGATTTATTCAACCACTCAAAAGCCCTAATGTTATCTTGCTCAATATCTAAGCCTGCTGCATACATGAGACCTAAATTATACTGGGCAGTAGCATTCCCTCGCTGTGCTAGTGACTCAATAGTAGTTAAATCTCTTATCAATACTGACTCTTCCGCAATAGCGGGTATTGTTAGTCCAGCTATCATATAAGTTATTATAATATTGAAGCAGGTCTTTTTTAATAGCTGTATATTCATCATTAGTCCATAGATATAGAGTAAATTGAAAACATTCATATATAAATACTGCTGCAAACTTAGCTAAACTGTATTACAAACAGAATGTAAGGCTAATACGCATGTGTCAATTTTATAACCATTTTTGCACTTCATTGATAACGGTTTGCATTCTGTTGGGCAGTACAGAATGACTGCGTACAGCAAGGTATAAGGTTTCACTGACAGGCACTGGTAAATAGTGACTTTTGATGGATTGAGGATTTGGATATGCAGCGACCGCATGCGCTGGTAACACAGTAAACCCAAGTCCCCTACTCACTGGCTCTAGAATTAAGCTAATCTGATTCGAAAACCCTTTTTTATCGAAATCATTGACGTGCTGGAATTCAGGATAATTGGCGCTTAGCAGCAAACTTGCGTGGTGCGCACCATCTGGATGATCTATAAACCCAAGCTGGTTTAGTGCCTCCCAGCTTGTCTCAGTAATCGTCGCAGGTGTAATCAATATCAATGCCTCTTGAGCTATTGGCTTGCAACTGACTGTCTCATCACCTGAGATATCTGTCATAAAACCAATATCAATCTCATGTTTGGCAAGTGCCCGCTCTATATCAGCATTGGGTGCAAAGCGATAATCAATCACTAGCTTTGGGTGCTGCTGTTGTAAGTTCAATAGCTTTGGATACAGCTTAAGTCCCACGCTACCAGGCGACATCACTCGTACCAACCCTTCATAAGCGAGATCTTCGCCAATGCGCTGCTCTAAGCGCGCCAATCGTTGTAAGATATCTTCAGCTTCCTGATAGAGCTGCATACCAGCATCGGTCAATGAAAACTGCTTACCTTGTCGAATAAGCAAGTCAATATCCAACTGACTCTCTAGCTTACTGATATGTTGACTGACACCTGATTGCGTCATGTGTAAGCGCTCAGCCGTACGTGTGAAATGACCGACATCAACAAGCGTACAAAAGGTACGTAACCATGTGGTATTTATCATTACAATAGATACTTATATTCATAACAAATGATAATTTTACGTAATTACCCTCTGTTTGTATACTGGCTCCACGTTAGAAAAACGTACATCAAACAGGAGTATCAACAATGAATAACGTTTATCCAAGAAGCTTTTCGCACATCGGTCTTTCAGTTCCTGACCTAGATGCAGCCGTAAAATTTTACACTGAAGTGATGGGCTGGTATACCATCATGGAACCTACTGAAATTGTCGAAGATGACAGTGCCATTGGTGAAATGTGTACCGAAGTATTTGGTGCTGGTTGGGGCAGCTTCCGTATTGCTCATTTATCTACTGGCGACCGTATCGGTGTTGAGATTTTTGAATTTAAGAACCAAGAAGATCCTGAAAACAACTTTGAGTACTGGAAAACGGGTATCTTTCACTTCTGTGTTCAAGATCCAAATGTTGAAGAGTTGGCTGAGCGTATGGTAGCAGCAGGCGGTAAAAAACGTATGGAAAAACCACGCTACTACTATCCTGGTGAAAAGCCATATCGCATGATTTATATGGAAGACCCGTTTGGCAATATCGTCGAGATATACAGCCACAGCTACGAGCTTATCTATAGCGAAGGCGCATACTAAACTCAGTGTAAATACAGCTTAATACAGCCTTGGCTTGTATCTGACTGATAAACAAATAGCGACCTCAGAATATGAGATCGCTATTTTTATTTGTCTGCTTTCTACACGAGCAACCTATTATATAAGAGGTAAGCCATGCTACTATTTAGGTAGCTATACATAGCATCTACCAAACGAAACAACCCATTATCAAGGATGATAAATGACAAACTCTGACGTTGCCTTAAACATGGACGACTTTCTCGTTATTAGAAAAGACGATAGAAAAAGTGGCGTGGTCACTCTCACCTTAAACCGACCAAAGCAATTCAATGCCTTATCCGTTGAGCTACTCTCTGCGCTACAAGCGGAGCTGGACAGTATCGCTCAAGATGACAATATCCGTGTAGTCGTCATTGCAGCAAATGGTAAAGCGTTTTGTGCCGGTCACAATCTAAAAGAGATGCGCGCACATTCAGATGAAGCCTTTCAGCGCGCCCTATTCCAGCAATGCAGTCACATGATGCTCACTATTAACCGTATGCCACAAGTCGTGATTGCAAAAGTGCAAGGTATCGTGACAGCAGCAGGGTGCCAACTGGTCGCTGCCTGTGATTTAGCCGTTGCCGCTGATAAAGCCAAATTTGCCACTTCAGGGATAAACGTTGGGCTTTTTTGCTCCACGCCTGCTGTAGCCGTCAGTCGCAATCTACCTCGTAAGCAAGCGTTTGAGATGCTGATTACTGGTGAGTTTATCGACGCACATACTGCTTTGCAATATGGATTGATTAATCGAGTAGCGCCAGCGGGACAATTAGAGCAAGTTTTGCAATCGTTGATAACGGCAATCACCGTCAAATCTCCAGTAGCGATAAGAATTGGCAAAGATATGTTTTATAAGCAATTGAATATGAGCATCGAAGATGCTTATCACTATGCTAGTGAAGTAATGACTTGTAATATGATGGCAGACGACGTGAGTGAAGGTATTGACGCCTTTATTGAAAAGCGCCAAGCCGTATGGAAAGGATGCTAACTGTTTGACGAAAACACTCTGACTAGAGAAAGATGACGTTACTATTATTATGAAGCCATCAAAGCGCCCACAATCATAAATACAACGGCTATGAGTGATCTCAAAAATGGTGAACTGCACTCTGCCCAGCGAGTGATAATAAAGTATAAATTGGCAAATGGAAGAAATAGATATAACAGCCCCCACAGTACCGACTCTTGGAAGGCTATAATAATTAACTTAATGCTATAAATAATGCACATGATGCTTGCGATGACAAGTAAAATAACACCTATGAATTCCACGTGAATTTCCTCAGAATATTCAATAAGAAACAAACTATTATTAATTTAAAAAGACATTGAAAATATAACTACCAGCAGTTTGCTTAGCCATCAATGCTAAAAAATGATGGTTTTGAGAGGCTATTTATTATCTCAGAACTGTTGCTGGCGTATAATAACAGGTAACGTGAGAAAAACATAATATTATAAAACATAAGTTGAATAAATATAGCTTAATCTACTTTGATCGCTTATAAAAACATATTCACAACCAATCTATGAGAAAACAGGAAAACAAAAAAAGGCCATGATAGCGATATCATGGCCTTTTTTAAACAACTACTACAATCAATCTATTACTTACTTAGCGGCGATGGCAATCATCTCAACCAACAGCTCAGGACGTGCCAATGCAGACTCGCCACAAGCACGAGCTGGCGGCTGAATGCCTTCAAACCACTGGTCATAGACTTCATTCATAGCAGCAAAGTCTGCCATGTCTTTTATCCAAACCGTTACTGACAGTAGTTTTGATTTATCGCTACCCACTTCTTCTAATAACGTTTGGATTTTCTCCAAACAAGTCAATGTTTGCGCTTTGATATCGTCTTCTGCATTACCTACTTGACCACACAAATATACAGTCTGGTTATGGACGACAATCCTGCTCATGCGTGGCGTGCTGTGTAGCTTCTTTATCATGTTTATACCTTCAGTTTATTGATTTAAGTCTGTACTCAACCTAGTAGATGTGCACTTATTTCGAAAAACGCTGAGCACTAAACGGTGCAAGGTCTACCAATAATGGCTTTTCATGAATCATCTCTTCAACCAAACGCCCTGTCATAGGTCCTAAAGTGAAACCCTGATGACTGTGACCAAATGCGAACCATAATTTTTCATGTTTGTCTGCAGGACCGATAACTGGCTTCATATCAGGCATACAAGGACGTGATCCTGCCCAAGCTTCAGATTCTACCGCGTCTTCTAATGGTAATATCTTGCGTGCCAGCTTCAGAACGGTTTTTAATTGACCAAAGTTCTTTGGCGCATCCATGGTGGTCATCTCAGCACCAGTCGTAATACGGATACCCTGCTGCATTGGACCCATCACAAAGCCTTTGTCCATATCAAACATGCTGTGATTGATGGTATTTTTTTCTGTTACTTTGAAATGCTGATGATAGCCACGCATTGGGAACAACGGCAAGTTATAACCAAGTGGTCTGATCAAATCGTTCGACCATGGACCCGCTGCAATGACCAATTTGTCACTATAGTAAGTGTCATTATCAGTGATGATTTTCCAGCCTTCACCGTCTTTTACGATTTCTTGTACATCGCTCTCTTTGATCGTACCGCCCATTTCTTGGAAGTTTTTCGCATACGCTTTTACAAGCGAGCTTGGGTTCGATACTTGCCAAGAGTTTTTCCAATGGATCGCACCAACGAAACCTTCAAAATTGGCACTAGGCTCCATGGCCTTTAGTTCCGCAACGTTCAACACATTGTGATCAACACCTTGATTGCGTGCATCAATGGCTGCCACTTGCGCTTCTTTAAACGTCTCTTCAGAACGATGCAGTTGTAACCAGCCATCACGAGTAATTAACTCGTCAGCACTAGATGCTTCAATCATCGTCTGATGTTCGCTGGTGCAATGCTCGATCAGTGTCTGCCATTCTGATTCAATTTGTTTGACCGTCGCAGGTACAGAATACTTCCAGTATTGTAGCAATGCTTGATGGTAACGCAGAATCGCTGGTATACGATAGCGAATATCCGTACCTTGGTTCGGCAATACTCGGATCATCTCAGTAAGTTGACGAGGAAAAGGATGGGTATGAATGGCTTCGCGCTGAATCAATCCTGCATTGCCATACGAGGTCTCTGAGCCTGGCAACTTCTTGTCTAACATCAGTACTTTTGAATTATTTTTTTGTAAATGCCACGCGACTGACGTGCCAACCATACCTGCACCGATAACGATCACTTCATAGCGCATAACCTATCCTTTTCTTATGGTGTTAATACAAAGTATCAAATATGAGGGTCTAACGGAATAAGGTGGTAATAGTAACGCATTGAGCTGAATATTAAACCCCAATCTCATAAATATTTTTGCTATTAAATACTTTTGGTTATAGGGTTTTTGAAAAGGTATTTTTGATAGGAATGAGACTCAAAGCTATAAAGCGATATGTAGAAATACTTAATAAAAAAATTAATTAATAATATTAGGGCGTGTTGAACATTGGGAATAAAACGATGGCAAAAAAATAGCAAACGGTT
>NZ_JADQAH010000027.1:0-42557 GCF_022129225.1 Psychrobacter sp. Ps7
GGTTAATACGCTTAGTTTACCAAGTTTAGTTGTACGGTTTATTCAGCATAGCTCAGCGCAGAAATTATCATATTCAGGTAATAAAGATGCCGATAAGAGAGTGCAAGAGCTTGATGATGCCGAGCGATTACTTGATGAGCGTAGTGATGATCGTGATACCAAAGAGAAAGTTAAAACAAGTTTGACTAAAACATTAATTGAATTAGACGAATATCAAGAACAAGGAGCTTGGCCTAAAGCAGAGCTTGATCTTGAAGATGCTATTGAAGATTTGCGTGAGATTAATAATGAAAAAGGGAATGCTCAGTTTAGTGGTTTATTAACTGAGTTTGAAGCACAAGCCCGCCAGATTATATCCAAACAAGATGCACAAAGTGCTGCAAAACTTACAGAAGAAGTTAGAAGTGCTGCATTTAGCTTACATCGTCAAGATCCTGCTTTCTGGGTTGGTATGCTAGAGTATATGGATTATGGGTTTGACGATATTCAGTGGACTGATCGTGATGCTGCGTTTAGAGGTATCCAACATGCGAAACGCTTATTGCAAACAAGCCCTTCTCTTGACCAGTTGCAAGATGCTGTTGTCACCATTATGGGGCTAATGAAACCTGAAAGTAGGGCTGAAATGAATAACGTTGACACTAGTCTGCTGCGTAAGTAATGAGATGACTAATTCAGCATTTATTCGTGGCGATTTGATTGATAGTAAGTATTACGTAGACTTTTTTCTATATGAAGATGAGATAACTGAAACATATAGAGTTAAAACCAATAAAAATGAGCTTAAGTATCTTAAGCTCATTAAGTCTGAGTGTACGTCTATTTTGGAGGTGGAAGCTCTAAAAGAAGCACTATACTTGATAAATAAAAATAGCCACCAAAGTATTCTGACCTGCTCTGAGTTGCAAGCTTTACGCGTAGAAGGTCAATTCCAGTATTACTTTATACATGATTTCGTTCATGGGGAGTCTTTAAAACAGCGATTAGATAGAGAAATTAGTATAGCTGTATATGATGCGTGCAAAATGATAAGAGCAAGCTTTGATGTACTATCAAATGCTGGCATGTCTTCTACTCAGGTTTTAACTCCAAATGATATCTTTATAAACTACTTAGATGAAAAGGGGAGTGTATGCATATTCCCTTTAGATTTAACCCGCTATATAAAACACACAGAGTCATCTATACCTCGCTACTCATTGGCTTATCGAAGTAGGGATGAGGAACATAATACGAACTATTCACTAGCAACTTTGCTGTATAGGTGTCTGTTTGGTTTTTTACCTTGGCAGTATGATATTGAATGGACAGCTACTTACAAAGCAGTAGAGTATCAGGTCTTTTCTTACCGAGATTCAAACCCTCTAAGTCAATCAACATTTTACTCTCAGCACATACCGGACGATTTAAAAAGTATTGTTTTTCAAGCTTTAAATAATATAGGGGTAAACGAGTTTAGCAAGAAGTTAGACTTATTTATAAAGCAGTACTATGAGTTTCCTTATTATGAAGATATTCAGCTACCTAATAGTGAAACAAGAAACATCAAGCTTAAGGTATCAGAAGATTCTCATTATAAGAGTGCTCATGTCGGTCTAAGCAAAGTAGCAGGGATGATGGACCTCAAGTCGCTATTAATCACTGATATCATTGAGCCTTTAAAAAATAAGCAGACTTATAAAGAATATGGGATTAAGCCACTTAACGGCTTATTGTTTTATGGTCCTCCTGGCTGTGGCAAAACTTTTATAGCAAAACAACTTGCTGCTGAATTGGGTTATACATTCTTTGAAATTAAACCTTCTGACTTGGCCAGCACTTATGTACATGGTACTCAAGAAAAGATTGGCAAGCTATTTTTAGAAGCCAGCCTTAAGGCACCTTCGGTGATATTTATTGATGAGGTTGATGCAGTAATGCCAAGTCGTGATAGTGCACATATGGGTCAACACTATTCTTCAGAAGTTAATGAATTTCTCGCTCAGCTCACAGAATGTAGTGAGAAAGGCATTCTTACCATTATGGCTACAAATAGGCCTGATGCAATAGACAAAGCGATTCTAAGAACTGGTAGAGTTGATAAAGCGGTTTATATACCTCTGCCTGACTTTGATACTCGTAAAGAGATGCTGAAGATTCTCTTGAAAGGACGACCTATAGATAGTGGTTTGGATCTTGACTCTATAGCCATGTTGATGGCGCATTATACTTCCAGTGATATTAATTATATGGTCAATGAAGCGGCCAAACTTGCCCTGAAAGAAAATAGTAAAATTGGTCATGAACATTTAACGGAAGTGCTTCGCAAAACGAAATCATCTGTTAATTATGATCAGCTCGAAAAGTATGACTCTTTTACTGAGTTCCAAAGGTTTTAATTTTTTCTGTTTTAAGGCCTTAATCCAAGCTATGAGAATGTTGGTTACGAACTATCTATTAATTATTTTTAAGCTCTTTAGAGACTTAATAAACAAAGGCTTCCATACTTTTTCATCACTCAATCTATAAGATACGGTGACAAGGTGTTCCCTATCATTATTCTCAAAATAATACGCTCTAACAGCAACATAAGGGTTATTGCCTAATTGCCGTAAGTAACT
Source organism: Psychrobacter sp. Ps7 (assembly GCF_022129225.1). Taxonomy (NCBI): domain Bacteria; kingdom Pseudomonadati; phylum Pseudomonadota; class Gammaproteobacteria; order Moraxellales; family Moraxellaceae; genus Psychrobacter; species Psychrobacter sp. Ps7. Next base: position 2,601 of record NZ_JADQAH010000027.1, read on the forward strand.
TATTTCTAAAGCGTTTTGGTCGTTTATTTTCACAGGGTTAATACCGTACCAGCGTATTATTTTGATATTAATTTTAGCTAAAGATTGAGTTGTTTGGGTACGTAGTTGTTTGCTTAGTTGGTTACGTTCAAAGGCTGTAAGAGCATAAGGATCTTTCAAAGATGCGTATTCAGAGTAATTACCTAATGTTGTATGAATAATTATTCTAGCATAAGTATTAAATCCATTTTTATCGAAGCTATTCAAGCCTTTCTGCTGAAACACATAGCGGCCATCTTTTGATAATCCTAAGTCTGCTCTAGCATTAATTATTTCCAAAACCTCGTTATTAAGTTCTTTATATCTTCCTCCTTGAAGCTCCATACTTAACGGAATTGAAATTTCTCCGAGATTAGGAATAGAGTATTTTTGAAAATTAATATCAGAAGCATTGGATAATGATGACGCTAATAGTAGTAGCATCTGCAACAATAGGATGTCAAAATTGGTTTTGGCTTTTGAAAACATATTTTAATTCTCGAAGAATTTTATTTTACTTTGCATTTCTTATAAAAGCCTAGTCACCTTAGCTGGTGGACCCCATTTATTGTTTTGTGGAGAAGTGTTTTTACAGAGAAAGAATAGTATAACTATCCAACCTATAACTGGGATAAACCATAGTAATTGCCACCACCCTGATCTTCCAATATCATGCAAACGTCTTGTTCCAACAGCACAAATTGGGATAAGTAGCATTAAATTGATAATAGCTATAAAACTAAGAAGAGGTAATGCGCTTTCATAGCTTATATATTCTAAATTTATTATATATATGATTATTCTAGATATTTGAATTAAAATAATGGTAGCTAAATAAAAATACCAATACTCTTTTCTTCTTGCACGGCCCCTAAAGTCGGCAAAGTTTTTGAGTGCTTTTAATACCCAGCTGATAAAGCCGTATTTATTTTCGACCTGATATTTTTCATATTCCGCTGATTTTAGGTGTTCTATATCAATCGGGCTAGTTGAGTTATTAGTATGAGGTCTTAATGATTCTGGAGTAGCAGCAGGATTAGTCAACTCTTGGTTATATATCGTTTTATTTCTGTAGAACATCTCGTCTATGCTTCCTGTTCTAGAAAAAGTGAACTCTACTTCATCTTTAGGCACTGGCAGATTTTGTTCAGACCAGCTATAACCACTAAATATATATTTTTCACCATTACTTGCTTCTAAGCATCCTGAATTATTTTTACGATCATAGCTAGTTATCCTACCTTGCATTTATTCATACCTTTATATGTGAACCGCCCCGAGTATATCGGAGGCTATTTATTTAAGTTAGGTTACTAGTCTTAACTGATTAAGATTATCATAATAGCGTTTTTCAAACTCCAATATCAATCAAGCCACCTGAATGTTTCTAAAGATAGTAAGAACCCGCTAAAACATACCAGCAAATGACTAGTGGTTTTTTTGTATAATCAAGCCGATTGCTTTAATTTCCATAAACCTCTTACTGATAATGCTATACCCTGAGAAATTCATGACATTCACACCTGAGAAGGAAGAGCTGTGTTATCAGGCTTCATCTTATTTATGAGTAAAAATTAAGCTTTATACTCTTATTTAGTTAGAGTGGATACGTTCAAAGCCCTTAAGAAGTGACTTTTAACCACACTTATTAAGGGCTTTTTTTATATAGACTTAATATTCATATCACTACATTAATAATACCGGAGTACTTTCTATAGATCATTTACTGATAATAGTCTGAGATATACTGCACCAGGTTCAGGCTTGATATCTCCAAAATAAAAACCGTCAATTAAAAAACTGCTGTCACGTACTACTTTGACTGGACCTACTCAGCCGATAATCAAGCTTGGCCCGACTGATATTAAGTAGACGGGCAGCTTTAGAGACATTACCATCACATTTACTTAAAGCTGCTTGAATGATTTTGTCATTAAAGTGTTCTAGATCAAAACCTTCATAAAACAGGTTTTCAAGTGCACAATTAGCGATCTTATCATCCACGAGCTGTAAGCTACCACTGGTGGCAGATATCTTAAGTTTTTGCTCGCTTTCACTAATATCTTCTTTAATACTTGGTAGTAGTAGATCGCTCACATCAATCCAGTTATGACCTTCATTCAGGATGACCGCGCGTTCGGTGACGTTTTGAAGTTCACGTATATTACCTGGCCACGTATGTAAGCTGAGATGCTCTCGAGCTTGATCGGTAAATCCCTGAATATTTTTTTGATACATAGCAGCATATTTTTGTAGAAAAAATTTAGCCAATAACAATATGTCTTGTTTACGTTCTCTCAAAGGAGGCAGATGGATAGGAAAGGTACTCAGTCTATAATATAGGTCTTGGCGAAACTTACCTTGCGCGACTGCTGCTTGTAAGTCTTCATTGGTTGCTACAATGACTCGAATATCAACTGCTATATCAAACCCCGATATTAACAACAACACCTGAGAAAAATGAATTTCATATCTCGGTCTTCTAAGCTATACAAACAATAGTATATAAGAGTTTTCAAATCATTAGACTAAAATAAATCCGTGGCATATGGAGATGTTATTTATATTTTGGACACCATAGTATTGGGGTGTGTGCCACCTAATAAGTTATAGTTTAAATTAATATTTGGTCTACTCTAGCAGTGAATCCTTCTTCGCTATCGATGTTAATTTTAAAACTATAACTTAATAAAAATAAATATCAGATCAAAATTTTTTAAAATTATAATCTCCCAAGTTAATGTCTACGGATTTGACAGCAAAGGTCAATAGTGATTATCCGTGTTTAATTACGCCTGAAAGTATTAAAGATATTCAGCAGCTGGCATGGATGGAGGTTATAGATTTGATTTTCTTGAAAGATGCGCACCATCCTGATTTATTTAAAGCACTTAAAGGTACGGCACCTCGAAGCGTCATATGCCAACTAATGGGCATTAGATATCTGACTATAAAAGGCTATTGCCGTTTTGCAGGCATTAGTCAAAGTAGTTATGAATATATGCAATGTAAATTTGAACTAGAAGAGCGTGTTATAGGTATCCCTCAAAATATGAACTGGCTGAGTGATGTACCCTAATGAATATAAAGAAATTTGATAACAACGAATTAAAAATGGTTCTAGATCAGCTAGTACCACTTGATTCACCGCACTATATAAAAGTGCAAAATCTAATTATTAATCTTATTCAGATTAAACCTAGCTTTTGTCTTTGCGTTGGTGAACATGCCAGCCTAGTTATGCCAGTATTTACATCGTCTGAATGTGAAACTATCGTCAGGACAGTCATCAAGGGAAAAAAGATTGAGGATTGGGCAGTCACTTATATGCTGGTCTTGTTTTACCAGAAGTATGGTCAAGCACATATTGATAATGAAGCATGGCAGTTTATGAGTGCATATCTGCAAGTCATCATTATGATCGCTATACGTAAAGATGACCACTCCGCCAAAGTCAATCAGCTAAGTGTGCGTCTAAGGATGGGTTTAAAGGACAATAACCCACAATCTGAGATTGTTAAAAAATTGATTAGTATTCATGCTCAACATGCTTCACTCACAGATGTATTAGCGGCGTTACGTCAATACGAAGCCCAAATCGGAAATGATGAAAAGTTAGGCAGGATCGTTAATAAAAAGCTGGCTGGTAAAATTAGCCAGATCAGACTTGCTTATGAAGTGGTTGCAGAGAACAAAGCGTTTGTAGGTAAAACCTATAGCAATTCACAAAACAATGATCTTAATAAAGAACACGCTAATAAGCGATACCTAGATAGTGATGATGAGCCAATACGAGTCACAATATTTGGCAGACCCCATAAAAATGATAACGTGGCGGACGCTGAAAATATTGCTGATGATGACCCGCCTGCGCTCCTAGACAATGATTTTAAACCCTCCAGTACAACCGCTAAATCTTCAGAACTACAGCAATGGAAGCTAAAAAATAATTATCGACATGCCCGCCGTAATCAGTTTTATTTTCCTACCAACCTACGTCAACTAAGCCTACTAAGCTATCAAGTGCTATTTGCTCGGGTGTGGCAGCTTTTTATTATTGTCAGTTATAAGCAGCGTCAGGTTTATGCGGTCATATTACTATCACTATTAAGTGGTCGGAAGATCCAAGACGTAATTTATGAGTTAGAACTGGATAAAAGTCAGCGCAAGTGGTTGAGTCATGATAACGGTTCGGCTGCTGATAGTTATGCTATGAGTAATACTATTAACGTAACTTCGAATCGTAGGAGCCACTTATTACCGCATCGTCAAAGCCATGATAATGAATTTAAATTACCTCTGCCAGCTAGGCTACAAGCAGTTATTGAAAATAAGTTTTTGGTGGATAGTGATGAAGTATCTGAAGTGCTGGCAAGCTTAAAAACGCAACTAGAGCTACCAGTGTTATCAAATCAGCATATTGACGCTTGTTTATATACAGTTATAAAGAATGAGCTGCAAGAGCCATTACATGCCGACATGATTACTGGGGTTGACGTGAAACACAGCTCGCCCTTGTATTACACCAGTATTGAGACGATAAGCTTAGAGAGGACCTACTACAGCGCTATACAGCTATTGACTGAATACTGTACTGCAGACAGCCAAGGTGAGCTGCGACAGCTTAGTATGTCTAGCACCAAAAGCAATCGATATAAAAAATATATCGGTAGTGACATGACTTTGAATACTGATATCTGTCAAAAGTTTTTTGATGAGCTTGCTGAGGCAGCTGAGAGTTATAACGGTCGATTAAAGCGGAACGTAAGCATAAGGCAGGACCGTTATATTGAGCAGTTTAATGCTTATAGTGTCTGGCTATGGCACATCATCTTTATTCAGACTGGGATTAGACCTGTAAAGCATGCGCCTGGGCTTTTAAATCAATTTGATTTTAGGCAGCGGCTGTTATGGGTGTCGGATAAAGAAGAGCGTCATGGACAAGGGCAGGGAAGGCTTATTCCTCTTAGTGATTTCTTAATCACAGCTATTCAGAATTATATTGAATATATCAAGCAATTTGCGGTCATGCATAATTCTATATATCCCAATGATCAATTTCCTATAAATAACGTTTTCAACTCTAGTCAGCCACTCATTCAGCTATTTAGTCAAAATCCCAAAGGGTTTGCCGGTATTACGCCTAGTAAGGTTCGCTATCAGATAAAACATTTTTTTAGTCACCAAGATAATTGGCTAAGACATCAATTACGTTCACTACTAACGAATAGGTCTCCTGAGCATTTGATCTGCGCTTTATATGGTCATGAACATCCCGATCAGGAAGCTATGCATCCAATGTCGTCATTATCCATTAATGAGCTAAAAGAATTATCCGCTGACTTAGATAAAGTTGCTATTCGGCTTAACCTACGACAAGTTAAGGTGAATATATATGGATAATGCGGTTGCCCATCAGTTAAGAGAAGAAAATAAAAGTAAAAGTCATGAAGCTATCAAAAATGAGGCTAAGGTTTTGATAGCTTCGTATGTTGATGACAATCACATACCCACAGGGACAGATCTAACTGAATATTATCAAGCTATCGATAGTGTACTTGAAATGCATTTTGATACTGCGCATACCTATTATCTAGCCAGACAAGGGTTTTTAGAATATATACGGAGTTATAACAAAGCTCATGAACTGAATCTAGATGAACCAGTTGTGCCAGTCATAGCAGAGCGCGATAATTTAACAATATCTTATGATTGGATGGTGAATGGCACTCAAGTGAGTCATGCTAGCCAGCAGATGATTGAAATATGGCAACGAAAAAAAAGGTTCTCAAACAATGATTTTATTGAGTCGGCGCTCTACTGTAGCGTGATGTACGGGGGATTAGATGACATAGATGTGTTAAAAGCACTTTATCAATGGCTCCTAGGCGAACGTGAGATATACCAATTGCAGGTACCAGCAACTGATGAGTTACCAGGTTCAGGTATCGACCATGAGAGTTTGGCGCTAATCTTGCTAAGTATTGATGATGACAATTACGGTTGTTCTCATACGCAAGGTCATACTTCAGGGGATATATCTGATACAAGCTTACAGCGCTATGTCGAGTACATACCTGACGATATGACACTTTGCTTTTTATATGCGCTAAAAGATAAAAAGTTAAAAAAAGAAGGTGTGAAATCGTTTGAAACCATTATTAATGAGATTTGTAAGAAGCTAAAACTACAGAATAAAGATAAAAGTAAACCACATTTATCACAATTAATAAAATACGCTGACTATCATTGGCGGCAGATGAAAGGGGGCGATATAGACACTGCGCTGGCTATTGTTAGACAGGGCAGGATTAAAACGACGGGCTTAACTACAAATAAGCTTATTAATTATAATCAAGAGGTGTTTAAATCAAACCCACAGCCGCTTACTTGGTCAGAGTTGTTTGTAGCAAGTTATTCGGGATCAGACAAAAAAAGCACCAATAGTAGAGATTATCCAAGCTTTAGTAAGAATCTTATTAAAGAGGTTCAAGATGCCCTTAAAGGTAGTAAAGCATCCGCTATTATACAAGTAGAGCTGTTACAGCAGGAGTTAACCCAACCCAACGCCATGCGTCTTTTAGGATGGGTAAAGAGCTTATTGAATGATAGCAATAACAGGTTAGATACCATCAGTAAATATCTGGGATGTATTGGTCGGGATTGGCTGATGCTAACAATGGATGAGGAGCTTGATGAATGGTCTGATGAAGACTTTGAAGCTGTATATGAGGAGATTATTCAAAGTAAGATTAAGGATGGAAGAAAGCATTCTATTTTGCACAAAGACTCAGGCTTTGGTGAAGGCAATCTAGATACGGATGATGATTTAGTTGGCTGTGCAGACGATGTGTTAAGTCAAGGTAGTCTCAATGTCTTGAATAATGAGCATCTAAGCAAAAATAAAGTTTCATATCTGGATAAGCTCAAAGATACTCAAAAATTTACTTACGGCAGACTACGAGCTTTTCATGATTATCAGCGAACACACTACGATGCTCCATATGTGTATTTCCCGTGGGGTAATAAACGCCAAGTGGTAAATGCGAACATGATATCGCCTCGGATATATCATGCGATGAAAGAATATATAGTTAACTCAGAGCTAGACCTTGAGCAAAAAAGATTATGTTTACTAATCTTGAGTCTTGCATACCGAACAGGAATGCGAATTAAAGAACTTATCGGTATTAAAGTCGGTGATATAGCAGATATCTATACTGATGAGCATGGACAAAGAATAGAGCAGCCACAAATATGGCTAAGACCAAATCGCTATCGGAGATTGAAAAGTAGCAGCGCAAGTCGCCTTATAGCGGTTAACTGCCTACTTAAGAAAGACGAGCTAAAACAATTTACTCAGTTATATCGTCAGCAGAAAAGATTGAAGCGTCGTTACTTGTTTTCTCAAGGTTCAGGTGATCAGCCGTTACCCAGTGTGGTTTTTAGTAATCTCATGAAGTTAATTTGGGATAGATTGCTAGGAGAGCACGACTTCACATTTCATAGCTTTCGGCATACAGCTATTAGTCAGCAGGCGTTAGTATTAAGTAATTCGCCATTGGCACAGGTAATGACTGATTATGATAATGAGCAGTGTGGGAGAGTTATTGAAGGTATCCTTGGCTATCACAAGTATCAAGGCACTTGGTTTGGGCTAGCTAGCTTGGCAGGGCATTTAACGTGCGACACAACCTTCGAGCATTATATTCATACTGCTCATCTGCTGGCAGGGGAGCGGCTGAGTAACGCTTGCTTGGAGCTACCTATAACAGTTTTAGAGCTAATAACAGGACTAGATTACTCTATCATTTATAGGCAAGACAAAACTGCCTATGATGCAACGACAAAGACGGTGCAGTTAGATAAGATAAGATCATACTTTCTTAAAAAAATAGCTGTTAATAGAACTCCATTATTTAAGAATATAGATGAACCTAATAGCAATGCTATCCAGCAACTGTTAAACCGTAACTTAAATGGATTTAATGAGTCGAATATAAATTCAATTTTCATTCATCCTAAATATGCAGACGTCATAGGTTTTCTGGAGGAATTGCAGAAGTTAAGCATAAACTCTCGAGATGAGATGTTACCTGAGACTGCTATTAGACATGGCATAAATCTGACTGAAGCTCAGTCTATGTATCATCGCGCTAGAAAGATATTTGATGATGATAGGTTGTTATTAGGTAGACCTAGAGGTAGTGAAAATCAGGCAACGTTAATTAGAGCATTAAATAGAGCGTATCAGATGTCTATAAACAATCCCGACCAGTTGAAATTATTTATTAAGATATTTATTTTAAAACAAAATCTTAAACCTGCATCAATACATTTTGGCATCAAGCAAGAGCAATTACAGCTATTGCTTGATTTCATGGCGGTAGGCTGTCAGCTTATTGATTCATCCCAATGGCAGATTAGAGCATCAAGTAAACAAGCCGTTATTGATCTAAAAAAGAGCCTTAGAATTGATAAGCAAGTAAGAATAGGGTCGCGTCAAAATTTTCACGGGTACGATGTACGCGTCATAGAAAAGAAGCGTAAAAGGTCTGATAAAAATATGGCTAAGACGGATAATTATGACGCTTCATCAGGTGTATTGAGATACCTAGGTTATCTGTTGATGGTGTTGGTGGAATTCTAAAGGCTATAGAGTTTGTTTGGTTTATATATGCAAATATATGACAAGTGAAGTATTTCTTTATATAAGTTGTTTTATAAAATCGCTTTGTGTCATGCCAGCATGCTGACAATAGAAAGACTCTATTGAGTTTAAGGCTTCTCTTAATTGCCGCTGTGACACTTGGATATACTGTAGGGTAACATCATCGCTTGATTTAGCTTCACGATGATTGAGCAAGCGTTTAAGGACTGGATAGCTGATGCTAGAGTGATTAGCTACCGTTCCAAAAGTGCGGCGCAAATCATGTGGCGTAATATACAAGTTTGCTTGATTACCTATGGTTTTGTAACTGCCACTTAAATCTTTTATATGATCATCGCTGGCTTGCAAGTCACTCGGGAATACCCATCGCTTGCCAGCGCTTAATCTGAATCTTTCTTTAAGCAGAGCCTGTAAAATATCACTAGTAGGCATATGATAATCAGAACCGTTTTTTGTATCTTTGAATACTATTCTGCCAGCTTTAAGGTCGACGTCAGACCACTTTAAGGGCTGTGCTTCATTTAAACGCACACCAGTGAACATAAAAAGCAGCATGATATCTCGTGCATTATTGCTATGGGGCGCTTGCATGTGTGAGCTTCTATCAACATAATTTAAAAGTGTTTTGAGGTACATACCTAAATATTCTTCTTCAACATGTCTAGTACGCGGCTTAACTATATTCCAATCTTTCTTGGCGTTAAGTATGCGTACTGGTTGCTCTTTAATTAAAAAGTCTTCGTTATCATCTAAAAAGCTATCACGGCAATAATTCCAAACTGACCTTAGAGCTCTCATAGTTGCGTTAGCCTGAGCTTCACTATGTTTACTTATCTCTTTATGCTTATCACTTACCATTGACTTAGATATATCGTTTAAGGATACATCTAGCCAGTCTCCCAGCTTCTTTAGTATTTGACGATCATAAGTGGTAATAGTGCCTTTAGCTAAACTAGTCTTTGCTGATTTAAAGTAGGTATATGCATCTCTCAGTGTTGGTACATTATTAGTCTTATCTTTAGTGTCTTCCAAGATCTCATGAAGCCCGTCATAAACATGCATACCTTTTTTTATGTTTGCCATCATTATGCTGGCTTTCTCACGCGCTTCGGTTAGCGTAATCAAGTGCGTTTCTTCTACTTCGTCTCTATACAGCTTTCCATTGATGCGCTTATGTAATGTATAGCGCTTTGACTGCTTGCCTACACGTAGCGCAAAACCAGTTAGTACATCGTCCATATAGGTTTCAGTGCCTTTATCGGTATAGTCTACTGAATCAACAAGTTTTTTGGTAAGTTTAGCTTTCATATATCACCCATGTAGCAGTATATAACCATAGTGTTATTAGTCATCATACTTTAATTACTACAAGGATCAAAGTATCAAGATAGTATCAAAAAATTAATTACATCAATGTATTTACATAAAATTTAAGCAATAAAAAACCCTTACAAGCCAATGCTTATAAGGGTTTAAATATGGTGGGCCCAGTAGGACTTGAACCTACGACCAAAGGATTATGAGTCCTCTGCTCTAACCAACTGAGCTATGGGCCCTAACGCTAGACGGACAATGATACCTGAATTTTTTAATTTTTCAAGTAAAAGATAGGTAGTAATCAAGATATTTTTTATGATGCTCTGCTTTTCTATCAAATATGACCACCAGACAATGTCAGGCTGCGACCACCATCAACAGTAATAATCTCAGCAGTAACATAATTGGCCTGTACGAGGTACAACACATGATGGGCAATCTCGTCAGGTCGACCTATACGCTGCATAGGAATTGAGTCAATGATATCGCGTTGCTGCATCTTTTTAAATTTTCTTAACATTGGTTTCGTACTTGCAAGTGCTCAATTCTGGCTTGTTGTAATGCCGCACCAATCGCAGGGCCTGTTAGTGCTGAGTCAATATCCTGCATACGAATGGCATGAAAGCTATTCAGCGCTAGCATCATCTGACGGTGCTGTGTTGCCAATTGCAACACGTGGCTGGTCACTAATAGCTGCGATAACTTATCAGGCTCTTTATGAGCGCCGCAAATTTGTATGAGGTCAATTTTTTCAGCCGCGCTTAAATGGCTTATTGTGCTTAGCTTTGTGGCTTGCTGAGCGAAGAGAGTCGCAAATTGAGTATGGGTTTTTGGTACCTTAGCGGCGTTGCCTATATCATTGATACCTTTTATATTGGCTACTTTATTTACGTTTTCATTTGTATGTTCTGAGGTAAATAAAAATGAATTAAGGCTACTCATTAATAGCGCCCAACGTTGTGACAAGTTCAATTTCATTTGCCCTGCGAAATATAGCGCCGTCTGTACCGTTTCACGTATCTGAGTATTAGTCCAAGCTTCATGTAATGGCGCAAAATATTCTATGAGCGCACCAATCTCAAACAGTTGTTGCCAGTATACCTGCGGCGATAGCTGCATGGTTGCACGGCTAGATTCTTGCCAAATACGCTCTGCACTTAAATGCGCAAGCTCTCCAGAGTCGACCAATTGGCGCATCAAAGTCAAAGTTTCATCAGCAATGATAAAACCTAGGTCATAATAACGGCTATAGAATCGAGCGGTTCGAAGCACTCGTAGAGGGTCTTCGCTAAATGCACCTGATACATGACGCAAAATTTTGCTTTCTATATCAGCCATGCCACCATAATAGTCAATGACGTCACCGTTGATAGGCGTATCATCAGTTAAGCTGGTGACTTCTATCGCCATGGCATTAATCGTCAAGTCTCGACGTTGTAGATCTTCTTTTAAGCTGACGTCAGGACTGGCATGTACGCTAAAGCCTTTATACCCCAAGCCTTCTTTGCGTTCAGTGCGTGCCAGTGCGTATTCTTCATGGCTATTAGGATGCAAAAATACAGGGAAATCTGCACCCACTTGCTGGAATCCTGCATCAAGCATTTCTGCAACAGTTGCACCAACGACGACAAAATCTTTATCTTTAATAGGACGTGCTAACAGTTGATCGCGTACCGCGCCGCCGACAAGGTAAATTTGCATGAATGCCTCTATCTTTTATTTTTATTGAGCCAGTGATGACTGTTACTGAATAAGGCTACGTTGCGTCTTAGCCAATGTATAACAAGCAAAAAAAACCAGTCAACGCTATTTAATATCATTGACTGGTTTTAGTATAGCAGACGGTCTCTATAAATGAATAACAGAGACCATCTCGATAACACATACTACTAGGTAGCGCAGGATATATTACTGATTTTCGCTCGCCAAATCTTGAGCTTCAGTAACGGAAAGAGCAGTCATATTGACGATACCACGTGCAGTTGCTGATGGTGTGAGAATATGTACCGGTTTGCTAGTACCTAATAAAATAGGACCAATAGAGGCGCTACCAGTTGCTGTCTTGAGTAGGTTAAAGGCAATATTTGAGGCGTCAAGTGTTGGCAAGATGAGCAGATTTGCAGCACCTTTCAACGGACTTGATGGCATGTTGTTTAAACGAATATGTTCATTCAACGCGGCGTCACCTTGCATCTCGCCGTCGAATTCAAAGTCTACATTCATATCTGTCAGCAGTTCATAGACCTTGCGCATTTTTACAGCACTGGTGCGATTTGAAGCGCCAAAGTTAGAGTGAGAAACTAGTGCGACACGTGGTGTAATGCCAAAGCGACGTAACTGATCAACCGCCAAGACAGTCATTTCAGCCAATTGTTCAGCCGTTGGATCTTCGTGGATATAAGTATCGGCGATGAAAATATTACGATCTTGCATGAGTACCGCATTCATAGCATAGAAGTCATTCACACCTTCTTTTTTGCCAATAACGCTTTGTACATATTTTAAGTGCAACTGATAATGGCTAAACGTACCACATACCATACCATCTGCAGCGCCATTTTCGACCAATAGTGAGCCAATCAATGTGGTCTTACGACGAACATCACGGCGAGCAAGTTCAATACTCACACCAAGACGTTTGTTCTTCTCGTAGTAACCCTGCCAGTAGTCTTTATAACGAGGATCGTCATCGATATTGACGATAGAGATGTTCACACCATCTTTTAGACGTAACCCTAGTTTTTCGATATTGGCTTCGATGACTGAAGGACGACCAATTAAAATAGGTTGGGCTAGCTTTTCATCAACGACCACTTGCACAGCAAGTAAGATATTATTGTCTTCACCTTCACAGTAAACGATGCGTTTTGGATCGGCTTTAGCGCGAGCAAAGATTGGTTTCATCACGAATGCAGAGTTATAGACAAACTCAGACAGACGCTGACGATAAGCTTGCATATCAGCGATAGGTAAGGTTGCAACGCCTGAGTCCATCGCAGCTTGAGCGACCGCAGACGCGATCTCGATGATTAGGTTTGGCTCTAAAGGTCCTGGAATCAAGTAATCACGACCGAAACTTTGCATTTTTTCAATGTTTCTAGCGCTGGTGGTCGGCGTTGCTTCAACGTGTGCCATCGCAGCGATAGCTCTTACACAAGCAACTTTCATCTCTTCGTTAACAGTCGTGGCACCAACATCTAATGCGCCGCGGAAGATATAAGGGAAGCATAAAGCGTTGTTTACTTGGTTTGGATAGTCTGAGCGACCCGTTGCCATGATGACATCTGGACGTACGGCGTGCGCCAATTCTGGCATGATCTCAGGCGTTGGGTTAGCAAGTGCAAAGACGATAGGGTCTTTTGCCATACGGCGAACCATATCTTCAGATAACGTACCAGGCATCGATAGACCAAGGAACATATCGACATCATCCATCACTTCGTCGATAGTGGTCGCAGTCGTCTCACGCGCATAGCGCTGTTTGGTTTCGTCAAGATTTTCACGGATAGTCGTAATGATACCGCGTGAATCTGAAACAAAGATATTATTTTTGTTTACACCAAGTGCGCAAATAATATCTAAACAAGAAATGGCGGCGGCACCGGCACCTGAACAGACGATTTTAATCTCTTCGATTTTTTTGCCAGTAATCAATAGCGCGTTGAGCATCGCTGCTGCAACAATGATTGAAGTACCATGTTGGTCATCATGAAATACTGGAATGTTCATGCGCTTACGTAATTCGCGCTCAATTTTGAAACATTCTGGTGCTTTGATGTCTTCTAGATTGATGCCACCGAAAGTAGGCTCAAGAGAAGCAACGGCTTCGATGAATTTATCTGGATCATTTTGCGCAATTTCAATATCAAAAACGTCGATACCTGCGAATTTTTTGAATAAAACCCCTTTACCTTCCATTACAGGCTTCGATGCCAATGGCCCGATATTACCTAGACCCAGTACCGCTGTACCGTTGGTGATAACACCAACCAAGTTGCTACGGGCGGTATATTTAGCCGCTAACGTCGGATCTCTTTGAATCTCAAGACAAGGAACTGCCACACCTGGTGAATAGGCAAGTGCTAAGTCACGTTGGTTTGCCAACTGCTTAATAGGGGTGACAGAGATTTTACCTGGACGTGGGAACTCATGATAATGTAAGGCAGCTTGTTCAAACTGCTCTTTTTCTGTACTAAGGTTATCCGTATTCAAAGTGGTATCGTCATTCATAATAATTGCCATGGTTAGAATAAATTGGAATAAAGTAAATGGAGATAAAAATAACGTTTTACCCTCAAAAAATCATGGAATAATAATCCTCTAAGGGCAACGTGACGCTAAACAGTTAATAATTTAAAGTGTCAGGATTAGCGATTAAGCATTGAGCCAAAAAAGTAATCTAGTGGAATAGTTATTCTAGCACTATTGCCAATTCACTGCCTAGTCAGCTGCCGTGAACGGCAAGAATAATATAGTAAAATGATATTCATTATTTAGCCAATTAATAATGCCAAAAAATAGGGTTAAATATCAACCTTAATCTTATAATGTTTCAAAATATTACAGAATAGCAGTTTAATAACATATCATTAAGACGAGCAACTAATCGGCATTTGCGGCGCATGTGGGGTAGGCGGCATCGTGTCGAGAAGGGTAGCGATTGCTTGTACCTGATAAGGGTTAGCCAGTAAATCGAATACTCGATTCACTTCTTCGAACTGTCCTTGTTCTGCTGCCGTAATGGCACGCTGCGCCATACTATTACGCAGTACATAAACAGGATTATTGTGCTGCATATCATCGATAGCTTGCTCAAGTGGCAGCTGCTGTATTTGCGCCATATAACGAGTCGACCAATCTTGCCAGACTTGCTGGGCATCATCGCTAAGCTCATTCGTCATGGTTGACAATAGCTGCTCTTCATAATGGTGCCCATTCGGCGCGACCAAACCGAGTAGCGCACGGAAGCTATTGGTATAGTCTAGCAAGTTGTCTTCTAGTAAGGTTAGCCATTCAAAAGCCAAGGTTAAGCTCTCTTTTGCATGCGTCAGCCCAAGCTTGAGGCACAGTCCTTGCTGATAGTGCTGCATAAAGGTTGGCTCATAAGGCGCTAGACAGTCTGCTAACGCCTCACGTGTTACGCCCTCTAAGCGCATAAAATGTGGCAGCCAAGCATTGAGATTCCAGTGACCGATAGCTGGCTGGTTTTGATAAGCGTAGCGACCAGTATGATCAGAGTGGTTGTTGATCCAAGCAGGGTTGAAGCGCTCCATAAAACCAAATGGACCAAAGTCTAAGGTGCTACCAGTGATAGAGATGTTGTCAGTATTCATCACGCCATGCGCAAAGCCAATCAGTTGCCAGTCAGCAATCATTCGTGCGGTTCGCTCAACCACCGTGGTTAAAAATGTCAGTATGGGAGCGTCACTATCACGGCACTCTGGATAATAAGTGTCGATCATATAATCAGTGAACTCAGCGAGTAAATCAGGAGCAAAGCTGGCAATCCACTCGATATGACCTAAGCGAATGTGACTATCAGCCACGCGCATCAATGCCGCACCTGCTTCCATGCGCTCACGGCGCACCCTCGTATTGGAGACAACAAATCCCAAAGCATTAGAGGAAGGAACACCTAATTGTGTAAGGGCATGACCACATAAATACTCGCGAATAGTACTGCGCAAGACAGCGCGACCATCACCCATCCGCGAGTAAGGCGTCAGACCAATGCCCTTAAGGTGCAAGTCTTGCAATTGATTATTGTGATCGAGCACTTGTGCCATTAGCAAGCCGCGCCCATCACCCAATTGGCCTGCCCATTGTCCAAATTGGTGACCCGCATAAACCATGGCCAATGGCTTAAAATCCGCTGGCACGTATTGACCACCGAGTATCTCTACCCAATGTGTCATTAAATCTTCATCATTTGTCCAGCCTAACTGCTGCGCAACTTGCATGTTGAAGTGTCCAGCACGTGGATTGTCCAGCGGCGTTGGCGGTTGCTCATGATAAAGGCGAGTGTCTAGATTGACATAGGTATTTTGATAGCGCATACAAGCCGTTCCTGCTTTTGAAATATAAGTAAAGTGTAGGGGCGATAAAAGCACTATAGCATAGCCTTGATATTACATCGTTTCACTCTGTCCATCTCTTGTAATAGCGCACCCAAAAACCATTAGTAATATTGAATGCATTTAGCCTATCAAACAAAGATATTGCTTCCACCTATCTTTTTTATTTTCATAAATCAATGTTCGACACGATCTATAAAAGATGAGCAAAAAAATCCCTCTATCTGCTACAAATAGAGGGAAGGAGAAGCTTTACAATTATTGTTCATCACAAAGGTAATAAAATACAGCTAAATAATCAGCAATTATGCCGCTTTTTTACTGATACCAATCGAGCGAAACGCGGTTTTTAAATTGCTATTATGCTCAAGAATTTTTTGTTCAATCTTAGCATAGTCGTGCTTTAGCTCATCTTCCACTTCATGCAAGCGATCGGCATATTCTGTCTTTTTCAGCTCAATCGTTTTGGCTTTGAGCGCTTGCCATTCTTCAACAGTCTGCATAAAGGCATCATATTCAAACTTAATACGATCTTGGAAGCTTTTCATGGCATGAGGAAGATCAAGACCGCCCACTGCTGCCGTATCAATCTGCTGCTGTGCCGCTTTAAATTGCATTTGTACTTCTGCATGCTTGATAGTGGTGTCATCAACGGTACGTAGCTCACTGGTTAAGCCCAGCTTTGATAGGCCAGCAATCAACCATTTAGTAGGATCATACTGCCACCATTTTACGCCGTTACGATAGTCGTATTGGAAGAAGTGATGGTAGTTATGATAACCCTCACCCCACGTAAAGATAGCTAAGAAGAAGTTATCGCGAGCAGTATTGGTATCCGTATAAGGACGCGTGCCAAACATATGACATAGCGAGTTAATAAAGAAGGTAAAGTGGTGCGTCAGTACTAGACGTAGTAAGCCTACGATGACCAAAGTACCCCAAACATCACCCAATAACCAACCGATCGCAGCGACCACACCGATGTTTAATGCCGCAACCCATAAACCGTAATATTTATGCTGAATCTGTAAGGTTCTATCTTTGGTTAGGTCAGGGATATTTTTATAGTCAAATTTACCGCTAGGATAATTGCGTAGCATCCAGCCCATATGACTAAAGAAAAAGCCACGCTTTGCTGAGTACGGGTCTTCTAAGCGGTCATCGACATGACGATGATGCGTACGGTGACCAGAAACCCAATCAAATGCTGAACCTTGTACGGCAAAGGTGGAACCTAGCAATAAAAAGTTTTTGACGATTGGATGCGCTTTATAAGCACGATGCGATAGCAGGCGATGATAACCAGCGGTAATACTAATGCCTGTCCATACCATAAAGGCACCAAATACGCCCCAAACTGGCGCGCTAACATCATGAGTAAACAAATACCATGGTGTAATGATCG
This sequence comes from Psychrobacter sp. Ps7, assembly GCF_022129225.1. NCBI lineage: Bacteria > Pseudomonadati > Pseudomonadota > Gammaproteobacteria > Moraxellales > Moraxellaceae > Psychrobacter > Psychrobacter sp. Ps7. The sequence continues at coordinate 20,086 of NZ_JADQAH010000027.1, forward strand.
CAGCAGCAATAGGTGTGGCTACCAAGATAGTCGCTGGAATCCAGTTGATCGGCGCTTTTGTAAACTCAAACTCGCGCATATCAATGCTGTCTTTTTTAGTAGAGACATCTTGCTCTCCCGCAGCATGGGCGTAGTTGCGTTTGGCAACAGGCTGCTCATTAAGCGAGCTTGCAGTTTTACTCTCGTCAAAACGTGTCTTAAAACGTGTGGCTTGAGTGCTGGCGGCTTTGATAAGCGTATCACCAGATTTGATAGCGAAACGTAAGCCTTTAAGCGGTAAGCCAAGTGCTTTTTTTGCAATCATATAATATCCCTAGCGGTATTAATTTAAGCCTATATGATACCTTAAAAAATCAATAAAGTGAACAGTTATACACTGTAAAAATATTGCTAAATAACAATAACTTGTATTGATTATGGAATGTATTAATGAAAATAATGGATGACTTATCAGGCATTGAGGAGAAGTGTAAGTAACACCGTAGATATGTAGATGATTTTAAATAAATCAAATAAAGGCGATGCTTATTAACCCAGCAGTAAATGACTTGGATAATCAGTGATGATAACGTCAGCTTGCCATGCGATCAGCTGTTTAATCGTGTCAATATCATTGACCGTCCACGCACTCACTGGCAAGCCATGACAGTGGCTATGTTTAATGACTGCTCGACTAATCAGCGGATAGTGGATACCTAGCTGAATACAGCCAAGTTGCAAGGCGGTATTCGGTGCAGTCATTAAGACTTCAGGTGTGCGAATGAGCAAGCCGCGAGAGATATGCTTTAGTAATGGATGACGTTGTAAGCGAACATGTAGCTCTACATCGAAACTGGTCAGCACAATGGGTAGTTTGGCAAGTGGGCTATCGATGAGGTTGTGTGTCAATGCTTTTACCAATTTAGCATAATCAGTACGGTCATGCGTTTTAATCTCCAGTTCAATATCAGTAAAGCCCTTTAGCAACGGCACTACCTGCCCTAATGTCATAATCTGATGACCAAACTGCGAATGGCGTTGAATCTCAGCAAGATTTAACTGATCAACACGTGCTTGCTGACCACACATGCGTTGCAGCGTGTCATCATGGAACACGATTAAATGACCATCCGCACTCAGTTGTACATCAAACTCAACCCCTGCTAAACCCTGAGTGTTGAGACGTTGAGCGTACTCAAAGCCTGAAAAGGTATTTTCTAATGCTTCGCCACGCGCACCGCGATGACCCAATAAAAGCGTGTTTTCGAAATTTATCATAATTTATATGGTTGGTTAGTGATACGCGCAATCATATAGTGCTAAAACAACAGCGTCTAATAAAATTTGCTCGATAAAGCAATATTACTATGTGGTTCCTTTTATCCAAAAACTTTATAGAGATGAGCTGAGCGAAATCTTAGAATAGGTTTACTGTCTGTCAAACATTCAACAGACCTAGTTAATCGCGGTAGTCTAAAAGCGTATTTATAACGAATTCATAAGTATGTATTTGTTATGTTTTTGCAACTAAATACAGGTTTTACCTATAATGAGGGGCGTTATTTGTATATCCATGGGCTACACTAATGAACATTTTATTTAAACACCGTATAATAATCTGGTTTTCAAACCTAGGGCAGCTAGGGTTGCGGTTTGAACATCAATCACTGTCCATCAGTGGCGGTACGTATTAGTAAATTGGGAGCAAAAGAAATATGAGCGTAGCAAATAAAAACGTGAGCAAGTGGTATAAAGTGGCTGGTATTGGCATGGTATGTGGTTTAGCGCTTGCTGGCTGTGATCGCTCAGAGAAGGAAGATACCACCGAGACGGCAGAGCTCACAGAGCAAGAGTCTGCGTCTACTGAAAACACCGCAGCTACTGCGGTAAGCTGTGATGACCCAATGGTACAAGATCGTCTCAAAACGGCTCTAAAAAACACGCTCAATCAACAAGCACAAACGCTGGCTGCCAACTACGCAAATGATGCAGAGATCAGTCTCGCTAGCGGCGCTATCACTAATAAAACCAACGGCATTGTGATTGATGTACAAAATGCTGCAGTCTTACAAGCAGCCAATGACAATGGTATGACGACTTGTCAGGCAAGTGTGAGCATGACGTTGCCAAGCGAAGATTTGTATCAAGCCAGTCAAGTACAAGCAGCCAACAATCTGCCGAGCCTACAATCACGCTTAGCGCAAAATAACATCCGTATCAATAACAACATGTTGGTTGATGATGCCTTTACCTATGTCGTTGGTACTCAAGGCGGTCAAGTACGCACACGTATTGCTGGGCAGCCAGCATTGATTACTGTGGTCGCCGATGTGATGGCAGGTTCTGTATTTAAATCAGCGATGGATGAGCAGCGTGCCCAACGTAGCGCAGAGCGCCGTGCAGCACAAAACGATGACAGTCAGTCAGCACCCGTTCGTCAGCCTCAAGTAGTCAAGCCAGTTGAGCCGATTCGTCCTACTCAGCCTGCCACGCCGCCGACTATCAACAATCCAAGCAGTAGTAATACGGATAGCAGCGCGTCAGCCACTCCTGAGGTCAAAACCCCAGCCACACCAGCCGTACCGAAATCAGTACCTAAAGATGAAAGTATCGATATGGTCATTATTGAAGATGACAGCGCTACTTACTAATTAGTAAGATTTAAGCTGTTCTCAAACAATATTGTCGTGACTGAATAGTATTAATCAGTCAGTAAAAAGCCCGCAGTGTTAAGGTTGCGGGCTTTTTTATATTTTATGCTAAACCTTAATTCTAGGGTCTGCTTTTAGCGTTTTAGTCCACTGAAGTAGTCCTGCGCAATTATTTTTTATCAGCGAATTTTTGTAATACCTGACTGTCCCATAAGACTTCAGAGACTTTATTGGGATCTGTACAAAAGCGAGCAGCGACAAACAACCAATCCGATAAGCGATTGATAAAGCTCACGGCCGTACTGCGAATCGCTTGTGGACGCTCTTGCTGTAATAGCACTGCTTGGCGCTCTGCACGGCGACAGATCGTACGTGCAACGTGTAGTTGGCTGACCAATACCGAACCTGTGGGCAAGATAAAATCTTTTAGCGGCGGCAAGGTCGTATTCATCACATCAATTTGCTGTTCTAACCATGTAATGTGAGTGGCATTGACGCCTTCATATTCTGGCATAGCCAGCTCACCACCGATATTAAACAATAAATGCTGAATGATGACTAACGCTTGAGAAAATTCCTTCTCTATAGACTGTCCTTTATTATGCTGTAACTGAGCACGTACCAGACCAATGTGTGAGTTAAGCTCGTCGATATCACCCATTACGCTAAATAGATTGTCTGCTTTGCTGACGCGGCTGCCGTCTGCCATGCCAGTGCTACCGTCATCTCCAGTACGCGTATATATTTTGCTTAAACGATTGCCCATATCTAAATCCTTAACAGTTTTTATGATTGAATGATGTTAGTTGCGGGCTCATTGTAGTATTTTATGGCTGTTTTCGCTAAGATAATGGGTTAGGTTTTATGTTGCCGCTGTTTTTACAGTTATAGCGACCATAGTCAGTGCTGTTTAATATCCAAACATTGATTATATTTTTGTTTTTATTTTATCTATTTCATTTATATTAAAAGGCTTTTTAACCATGACCACACCACTTGCCGATGCGATGTCTCAGCTTGCTATTCATGACTCACTGACTGGCGGAAAACGTCAGTTTGTACCACTCAAATCAGGGCAAGTAGGCATGTATGTGTGCGGTATGACCGTTTATGATTATTGTCATATTGGGCATGCGCGGGTGATGGTTGGTTTTGACATGGTAGTGCGCTGGTTGGCTCAGTTAGGCTATGACGTTAATTATGTGCGCAATATCACCGATATTGATGACAAAATCATCACTCGTGCCGCTGAGAACGGCGAAGAGATTGGTATGTTAACGCAGCGTTTTATTGAAGCCATGCACGAAGATGCAACCGCTCTTGGTTGCGAGATGCCAGACGCTGAGCCGCGCGCGACTGATCATATCGATGATATGCAGCAAATGATTGAGACCTTGGTCGCAGGCGACTATGCGTACGCAGGCGACAATGGTGATGTCTACTATGCCGTCGATAATTTTGCAGATTATGGTAAATTGTCTAAGCGTAATCTCGATGAGATGCAAGCAGGTTCACGTGTCGATGTCGAAAATGATAAGCGCAATCCGTTTGATTTTGTCTTATGGAAGGCAGCAAAACCCAATGAGCCACAATGGGCGTCACCATGGGGTCAAGGGCGTCCAGGTTGGCATATCGAATGTTCAGCGATGTCGACTAAGTGCTTAGGTAATACCTTTGATATTCATGGGGGTGGTCATGACTTGCAATTTCCGCATCACGAAAACGAGATAGCGCAGTCTGAAGCCGCGACTGGCTGTGAATACGCGCGTAACTGGATGCATGTCGGTTTCATTAATGTCGATGGCGAAAAAATGTCCAAGTCGTTGGGTAACTTTTTTACCATTCGTGACGTGATGGCAAGATATCTACCTGAAACGGTGCGCTTTTTCTTATTATCAAGCCATTATCGCAGCCAAGTCAATTTTTCTGATAACGCATTGGACGAAGCACATAATAGCCTAAGCAGATTATATAATGTGTTAAAATTGGCCGAACAACAAAAAGGGCAGACGCTTGTAGTCAGTGATACGCTGATAAATGATGTTTATAGCAGCAGTGCTGGACAAGACTTTATCAAAGCCATGAACGATGATTTTAATAGTTCAACGGCGATCAGTGTACTGTTTGGGCTGGCGCGTGATATTAATAAAGCTATTAAAGCCGAAGAGGTAGACACTGCATGGCAATTAGCAGAGCAGCTCAAAGCGTTGGCACAGGTACTCAATATTTTACAGCAGCCAGTTCAACAGTTTTTGCAAGCAGTGATTGGTGAACAGGCGGATGATGGTTTAACCGATGACACTATCGATAATTTAATCATTGAGCGTGCGGATGCCAAAACCAATAAAAACTTTGCGCGTGCTGATGAGATACGTGAGCAGCTAAAAGATGCTGGTATTGAGCTTGAAGACAGCCGTGCTGGCACGACATGGCGCCGCGCTTAAGGCAATCATGTTACAGAACACTCATATAGATAGTCATAAACTAAGTCAGCTTTGAGCTGGCTTTTTTTATAGGCTAAACTAGGGTATATCATCATTCTAAAAATGGTGCTAAGAACAAGATAAATTGCAGTCAAACCATAAAGATGAAGCTAAATTGGCTATGTAATCTATGTAAGAATAAGCTTTGTAGGCAAACTTCAAGAGATGCAAACATCAAGTGAATTAATGGCTTTTAAAATATGAATATTCTCAAAAAGAGCATTGTTGGCGGTCATTGTATAGCAACTGATACCGACGGTGACTACTATCCTAACGGCCAACGTTGGAATGTGCGCGCCAGTACTTTGTCATTACTATTAGTTTTTTTTATAGTCAGCATGAGTGCTGTGTTTGCATCCGCTAATGCCACAAGCACTAGTGATATGCAAAGCGATAGCGAACAAGTTGATGATGAGCAGTCCAGCTCGTCATCGACTTCAGTCAGCAAGCCCGATAATCTGGCTGAATATGCCACTCAGAAAATCAATACAATTAAAGACGAAAGCCTCAGTATCTCTGGCGTTGCAGAAGAAATATTTGATCCTACCGAGCGTAATGCAGTAGAGCAAGCGGGTAATTTGCAGGGCGATTCTGGACTGACGGGTGAATACAATGAAAGTTATTATTTGCTAGACAAGCTCAATGTAGGCTTGCCGCCATTGTCTGAACTGCCAAATTTAACCACGCCACTAGCGACTTTAGAGTTTTTTCAGTCAGCGGTCATGAAGCAACAATACGACTTGGCTGCTTATGCACTCAACATTAATTTAATCGATCAGAAAATTCAGCGTAACCACGCGCTTGAGTTATCAAAACGGTTGGATTTTTTGTTAACGGAAAAAGAGCTTTATGTTTTTGATGATCTGCCAGATCGCCCAGATGGTTTAATCGAGCCACCACTTGGCAATACCAGTAGTATCATGGGTATCCCTAGACGTTCGATTCAGCTAGGTTATATCGACTATCGTGAGCGCCGTGTTCCCATCTATTTGCAACGAGTACGGGTTGGTGAGGCTGCGCCTATTTGGGTATTTTCTGCACAGACCGTTGATAATATTGACAATCTCTATGAACAATATCATCCAGCGGAATTTGAGCGTTATTTACCTGGATGGTTAAAACTTAAGATTTTCAGTATCGCACTATGGGAGTTTTTGGCATTAGCACTGTTTTTCTTAGTGACCATGGGAGTAGGGTGGTTACTCAGTAAAGGCACGGAAAAAATCATCAGCCGTTATATCGACGATGAAAAATACAGCAATTATGTTGGTAGTACTAATGGCGTGGCAGATTTGGTTAATAAGCTGACCGTGCCGTTGACTTTTACCATCAGTTTTTTGCTCGTCTTTACTTTAGTGTCAGGCGGCTTTCCTTATTTGGATGCGGTAGCTTCATCGACTCGTCCGCTTATCTGGATTGGGCTAGTATTTAGCACCTTATGGCTTGGCATTCGCGTTATTAACTTTTTTGCTAATCGCTATCAAAGCCTACAAATTGAAAATCTGGCTGAAGAGCACTTTGATAAAGAGCGCCGTCGCCGTACTTATGTATCGATATTTCGCCGCGTCTTTATTTTTGTCATGATTTTGGGCAGTATTTGGATTGGTCTCAGTGAATTTGCCAACATGGAAGGTCTTGGCAAAACGCTATTGACCTCGGCTGGTATCGCAGGCGTGGTCATCGGAATTGCCGCGCAGCCGATACTGGGTAACATCATTGCTGGGGTACAGGTGGCCGTGACCCAGCCGGTACGGATTGGCGACAGTGTGATAATGGATGGCAACTTTAGTACCGTTGAAGACCTGCGTTATACGTATGCGGTACTCAAAACATGGGATGAACGTCGATTGATCGTGCCGATGCGCGAACTGATCACCGAAATGGTAGAAAACTGGTCACATACCGAAGTACATCAGACTTGCCCTGTGTTTTTATATGTCGATTATGGCGCAGATATTGAAGCCATTCGCCAGCAATTTATATCGGCGGTTAAAGATAATAAGCTTTGGGACAACAAAACTGAGCCTGAAATGTTTGTCATTGAGGTGACTGCCAACATTATTCACCTGCGCGGCGCTGTTTCAGCGGTAGGTCCCATAGAAGCATGGACACTGGCCTGTGAGATACGTGAGCAGATGTTGAATTACTTATATAGCAAACAAAAAGCTTATCTGCCTGCTGAACGTTTAATATTGAAGGGTTAAGACCAGTAACCGACGATTGAGTATGTTTTCTATGCTTTTAAATAGCTGAGCTTTACAGACGTCGATATCGATAGACAAGCGCTAGCAAAATAAGCTGACAAATATAGCATGCGATTTGTCTGATTATTTGTTATAATATGGCGTTATTTTTAAGGGATAAATGAGCGATTAAGAGTAGGGGCGCGCTATATTTGTGCAAACTTATTAGCATCAATCAATTGCAATTTTCGAGTGTCTCTGTTTGTTTAATCACAAACACCGGCTGGCTCATTGCTGATTATCTAAAACTTTGTGATACAAGGTCTTTAATTTTAAGACTTTAGCTTCATAAAGTCATATCGGTGATTTTGGTTGATTGTCTTAATGCCAAAAATATCCCACCCATCAAAATAACCACCACTAGGGGTCTGTATGTTGCGAATTGTCGATGAAGCCTTAACCTTTGATGACGTTTTATTGTTGCCAGCTTATTCTGAAGTCTTGCCAAAAACTGCCGATCTGACCACTCGTTTGACCAAAAACATCACGCTGAATTTACCGCTGATTTCTGCCGCGATGGATACCGTGACCGAATCTGAAATGGCCATTACGATGGCACAGCTAGGCGGTATGGGTATCTTGCACAAGAGCATGGATATCGCCAAGCAAGCAACACAAGTACGCCGCGTCAAAAAATTTGAAGCAGGTACGGTTGTAGATCCGATTACTGTGCATCCAGAGATGACGATTGGTGATCTGCTACAGCTGACGCAAGACAATAATATCTCAGGCGTACCTGTGGTAGAAAGAGGCACTGATAATGTCGTGGGTATTGTGACTCACAGAGATTGGCGCTTTGAAACCAATCTGTCTTTGCCAGTTAGTAAAATCATGACGCCAAAAGATCAGTTGGTGACAGTACATGAAGGTGAAAGCAACGAAAACATCAAGCGTCTGCTACATGAACACCGTATTGAAAAAGTCATCGTTATCGACGATCATTTCCGCTTACGTGGTTTGATTACGGTTAATGATTTTGCAAAAGCTGAAAACAATCCAAATGCTTGTAAGGATGAGCAAGGTCGTCTGCGTGTTGGTGCTGCTGTTGGTACTGGTGCAGATACCCAAGCGCGTGTTGAAGCATTAATCGCTGCTGACGTCGATATCATCGTGGTTGATACCGCACACGGTCATTCAAAAGGCGTGATTGATAAGGTGTCTTGGATTAAAAAGCACTATCCACACGTACAAGTCATCGGTGGCAATATCGCAACAGGGGATGCTGCACTTGCACTACGTGATGCAGGCGCTGATGCGGTAAAAGTCGGTATTGGCCCTGGTTCTATCTGTACTACGCGTATCATCGCTGGTATCGGTGTGCCGCAAATCTCAGCCATCGATAACGTCGCTAGCGCATTAAAAGACAGTATTCCACTGATTGCAGATGGTGGTATTCGCTATTCAGGTGATATGGCAAAAGCCATCGCTGCTGGTGCTTCGTGCATCATGGTAGGCTCATTGATGGCTGGTACTGAAGAAGCGCCAGGTGAAGTTGAGCTGTTCCAAGGTCGTTACTACAAAGCTTACCGCGGTATGGGTAGCCTTGGTGCGATGTCAGGCTCAAACGGTTCATCAGATCGTTACTTCCAAGATGCTAAAGATGGCGTAGAGAAATTAGTACCAGAAGGTATCGAAGGCCGAGTTCCTTATAAAGGTCCAGTTGCTGGTATTGTTAATCAGTTGGTTGGCGGTTTGCGCTCATCAATGGGTTATACTGGCTCTGCGACCATCGAAGATATGCGTACCAATCCGCAATTCATTAAGGTGACATCGGCGGGTATGAAAGAGTCGCATGTCCATGATGTTCAAATCACTAAAGAAGCACCGAACTATCGTGTGAATTAAAAGATGTTCTATAATCCTGCATTACGTCAACGATAGCTATTTTGCAGGGCTGCAGTGACCTTAAGATACAAACAGCCAACAATGCCTTGTTATTGTTGGCTGTTTTTTTTGTAAAATACACAAGCGGATTATAATAATAACTACTTAGACTGTTTATACGTTATTGTTTGCGTATTCGTCTGGTTTTCACTCTTAGATTTGGGAGCATACATAATGAGCTACTTTGGCACCGATGGTATTCGCGGAAAATTCGGTGAGTCGCCGATTACCCCTGATTTTATTTTAAAACTGGGCTATGTGACGGGACGTGTGCTGATAGAGAATAATGACAACCCTGCTCGCAAGCCAAGCGTGGTCATCGGTAAGGATACGCGGCTGTCAGGTTATGTGATTGAAGGCGCATTGCAAGCGGGGTTTAATGCCGCTGGTGTTGATGTGCATATGCTTGGACCATTACCCACACCAGCGATTGCGCATTTGACCCGTAGTTTTAATGCAGATGCTGGGGTAGTTATTTCAGCGTCGCACAATCCTTACTATGATAATGGTATCAAACTGTTTTCAGGAGATGGCAAAAAGCTGACTGATGAGATGCAAAACTCCATTAATGATAAGCTAAAAGCGATTATGAGTGCCTCTGAGGCGGACAATAATGTGATCATGCCTATTCTTGATCCAGCACAATTGGGGAAAAATAATCGAATCAATGATGCCAAAGGTCGCTATATCGAATTCTGTAAAGGCAGTTTTCCCTATCAGTACGACTTGAGTCATCTGACTGTCGTTGTAGATTGTGCCAATGGTGCAGGCTATAGCGTGGCACCAAGAGTCATGCGTGAGTTGGGTGCCAATGTGATTGCTATTAACAATACGCCTGATGGCGTCAATATCAATGCCGACTGCGGCTCTACCCATCCTGAAGGCTTACAGAAAGCAGTGATTGAGCACGAGGCAGATGTTGGTATCGCACTAGACGGTGATGGTGATCGTATTGTGATGGTTGATGAGGCTGGTAATCTGGTTGACGGCGATGGCATTTTATACGTACTTGCTACCCAAGGTCAGACTAAGGCGAAAGGTGTGGTTGGTACGCTGATGAGTAACATGGGCTTAGAGCTGGCACTCAAAGCAGCAGATATTAAATTTACGCGTGCGAAAGTAGGCGATCGTTATGTGATGCATGAGCTTGAAGCGAATGGCTGGATACTGGGTGGCGAACCATCGGGTCATATTCTATGTTTGGATAAGAGTCGTACGGGCGATGCCATTATCGCCGGCTTGCAAGTGCTTGCGGTGATGGAAGCACGTGGTAAAGCGCTCAGTGATTTGACCGAAGGCTTTGAAAAATTGCCACAGAAACTGGTCAATGTACGCTTAAGTAAAATGCAAGATCCGTTTGAACATGAAGAGCTGGTTGCTGCTTTTGCAAAAGCACAGGCTACTTTAGAGGGTCGTGGTCGTCTGCTCATTCGACAGTCAGGTACAGAGCCTATGATACGTGTGATGATTGAGTCGGATGATGAAATAGAATGTGATGTATTGGCAAATGATTTGGCTGACCATATCAAAGCAATATTGGGTTAAAGTCATAATATAGTTATATTAAAATAAGGAATATTTTATGAGCATGGATTTTACCGATCAGCGTTTGTCATACGAAAAAGGTGAGCTTGATCAACAGTCCGTCCCAGACTCTCCATTTGAGCTACTAAAAGAATGGATGAATGAGGCAATAGCACAAAAGGTGCAAGAGCCTTATGCGATGAGCTTGGCGACGTGCGGTGCTGATAATAAACCTAGCGTGCGCATCGTACTTATGCGTGAGATTACTGAAAATGGTGTGGTGTTTTATACCAACTATGAAAGCGCTAAAGGTCAAGATATTGCCGAAAACCCGAATGTCGAAGCGCTATTCTTTTGGCACGAGCTGGAGCGTCAAGTACGTATTAGTGGCAGCATTGCTAAAATCGATGCTAATAAGTCAGCTGCTTACTTTCAAAAGCGTCCTCACGACAGTCAAGTGGGTGCGTGGGTCAGTCAACCGCAAAGTGGCGAGGTTGCTGATCGTGAAGTGATGCAAGCCAAGTTTGATGAGCTGCAAAACCAGTATCCAGAAAGTAGCCAAGTGCCAACACCAGCGTTTTGGGGTGGTTACGAGATTAGCATTCATGAGATTGAGTTTTGGCAAGGTCGTGCCAATCGTATGCATGACCGTATTGTCTATACTAAAGACAATGGTGAAAGCTGGACTACCAAGCGCCTTTTGCCGTAACCCAAGCGCGCTATTCATATTTTCATAGAACTAGAAAAGCCAATCTAGGCGTCATAGTGATTATGACATCTGGACTGGCTTTTTATTTTGCGGTTTGTCTGGAGCAATTTTAGAAAATAGCAGTGCCTATTTGTGAATGTCCAACATGCTCTAGTTCGGTTTAGTATCGACATCGACCGACACCGACATACCGGGGCGCAATTGCGCAAGCTCAGGTTGTCCTTGCTCTAAATCTATTCGTACCGGAATACGCTGAGCGATTTTAATATAGTTGCCAGTCGCAGGGTTTGCCGCGCCTGCGCTAAATTCACTGCCAGTCGCTGGCGAGATATTGCTGACATGACCTCGAAACTTAATGCCGCCTAGCGCATCCACATGAATAGTTGCAGGCTCACCGACAGTCATATTTGCCACTTGGGTTTCTTTAAAGTTGGCGATAATCCACACGCCTTTCGGCACCACATACATGAGCTGTGTGCCCGCGCTGACATATTGCCCCGCTTTGACGCTGACTTGACTCAGTTGTCCTGATTCCGGTGCTCTGATAATAGTATTGTCTAAATTAAGCTGTGCTTGCTTAGCAACTGCTTCTGCATTTTTAATATTGGCATCGAGTGATGAGCGGCTACCACTGGTTTTTTTGCTGGCTTCAAGGGCGACTTGTAAATTGGCTTCTGCTTGCTGCACGCCCGCTTGTGCTTGAGCGAGCTGAGCTTGGGCATGAGCAACTTCTGCTTTGGATACTGCGCCAATCGCATCAAGCCCTTGATAGCGCTTTACATCTTCGCGTGCACTATCAACGCTGACTTTGGCACTATATAAGTCCGCTTTACGTGCTTCGATTTGTGCCTGACTGGTGCCCGTATCTTGCGCATTGCTTGAGCGGTCGGTCATAGCGACTTCGATATTGGCTTGTGCTTGTTCGAGCTGCTGCAAAAAGGCACGGTCGTCTATCTTGACCAATAAATCACCTGCTTGTACATTTTCAAAATCTTGCACTGCCACTTCTGTGACATAGCCAGAAACTTGCGGGCTGATAATCGTTGTTTGACCTTTTACAAAGGCATTATTAGTCTGCTGAACCGTAGGCGTAAAGGGCGGTAGCTTCCATGCATAAAGAATCAAAAGGACGCCAATAATGATTAGTGCAATCAATAAGCCTAGGTTAAAGTAAGATTTCTTTTTAGGCGACCAACTTGTAGCGTCAGGAATAGGCTCTTTTGGCGGCATTGGCGTTTCATCAGTATCAGCAACTGACGTTATTACCGAGTCCTCTTTTTTCGGTACGGTCACAGTATCATCACTTTTCGATTGGTTTAGAGGCATCTCTATTGCTGCTGCATTGGATGATGTCTGATGGTTTTCAGCAGTATTTTGGGTGGCATCTTGAGCAGTGTCTTGATTATGGTCATCAAGATCATTTAATTTGTCTTCGCTCATGATGCGCTCCTAATGAGATTGATAAACATGGTGGATAACTTTTTAAAATATAGTAATTAGCATAAGAAGAAAAGGTAACAGCAACAAATCGATATGATTATCACCTGTTATTTTTTGCCCATCATTTCTGCCAATGCGGCAAGTTCTTTACTAAGTGGATTGCGTTTATGATAAAGGTAATAAAAATAAACCATCAATAAATATAGCGCGGTGATGGTGGCGCTCACGGCCATCAAAAAGAATAAATCGTCATAAGCGGCGACCGTTGCTTGACGTTGCACACCCTGTAGCATTTGGGTCATCGTAGCAGGATCAGTGGTATTCATTGAACTGACCATATCGGCATAATGCATCTGAGTACGAATGGTGGTAAATGCTTGAATACCTGCCGCGCCTGCCAAACCGCCGACAGTTTGTGAGATACCAAAAATCACCGAGAAGCTAATAATATAGGCAGGTCCGTTAGCAATGGCGCGAAACATACCTTCAAATACCATTGGTCCCATGAAGTAAACGGCAGCAAAAGCGATTATAAACTGACTGAAATAGAACATATAAGGGGCAGAGTTTAGCGACACACCCGTATCTATCCATGCACCAATCGCAATCAATGCAACCGCAAAAATCACTGGTCGGCGCAGATCCGTCGCTTTGGTGGTAAAAATGCTAATCACTAATGCCAGTATGCTAGCCACCAAGATGATGGCATAGAAAACAATCAGCTGGTCATTACCATAACCAAGGTTTGCTAATAACCCTGCGGCGCCCACACTTTGCTCAGACAGCAAAATACGCATAACGGCACCAGTAATCATAAAGGCAATAATGGTGCGACTACGCATCCAGCGCACTTGTAACATAGGGTTTTTGCGGTGCGTTTCAATCCATAAAGCAATTGAGATAGTCACGACGGCAATGATCAATGGATAGCTAAGCCAAGGCATTGTCCACCATTGAATTCTACCTTGTACTAAAAATACCGATAGGGCGGCAAGACCACTGGCAAAAAAGCCAAAACTCACCAAATCAAGTTTTTCAAAGACCTTTTCCGTGTTGCCCGGTGGTAGCTCAAGAATGTTAATAAGCCCAAAGCAAATCAGCGATAATCCCACTTGGAATAAAAATAAACCTTCAAGCTGACCATCAACGGCTAAATAAGGCGAGATAATCCGTGACAGTGGAATGCCAAACTGCACCAAGCCAAAGCCCAAAATAAGTCCGCTGATACGCCGAGCAGTTGGCATGCCTTGTAGACAATAAAAAATAGACAATACCGTCATCGCACTAGCCACCACACCACTAAAGCCACGGGCGAGCAGTTCTAAATAATAAGGCTCAATGCTAACCCCAATCGTCGTACTGAGTAGATTGCTACTGACCAACCACTGCATACTGGTGGCTGCCAATAAAAAGAACAAGGTGATTTTGCTAAATAACGACATGCCAAATTGCTGGCGAATTTTGTACAGCAGCACCGTGACACAAGCATTGGTCATATTGTAAGCGACTGATATCCAGCCACCTTCTACTGGTGTTAAGCCCATTTCACCTTGGATTTGAGTGAGATTCGCGACCAATAGACCATTCTGAAAGCTGGCAGTTAAGCCGATAAAAATACCAATCAGTAAATAAAATACTTTACGGTGCACAGGGTGATCAGGGGTGGCAGGCGAGCCAAGCATGAATGGTCGTTCATGGGGCTTAAACTGGTATTCAGTACTCATGGATGGATAATCTGCGTAGAGGGATAAAATGGTGTATAGCCGTTGTTAAACAAGCATCGCGCTCGTCGGATAGTCATGAAAATCAAGGCGTTCAAAGTCATTTAATAAAAAGTCATTTAATAAAAAGTCATTTAACAGAAAGTCATTTAACAGAAAGTCATTTAGTAGACTGATAAAACCAAAAAAGTATTCTAAACCCTGTTTTGAATATTTTATCATAATTTTTGTTGAGTATTTATCACGCATAACTCACACATTGAAAATCAAGTTAAAAGATAGATGCAGCTGTCTGTCAATGATAGACGATAAGAAACACAGTGCTATAGTCAGAGCACTTTTAAACCGCTACGGTGTTACCCACCCTAGATGTACTCAGTATACTATCTGCGGTCGGTCGCCATGTAGCGATTCTAAAATTCCTTGACTATATGTCACATAGCTACGACTCAGGTCATTTTTACCCATAAAAAACAGCTCTATAAAGAGCTGTTTTTTATACATTAGATAGTCGATAAACAGTTAGACCATGGTACTAAATAGAGTGATCATAATTCGCCTCTAAACGCATGCTGCGCTGATAGCTATCAAGACTGGCGAGTTGTAAAGCATACTGCTTAATATGCGGATAATCATCTAACGCTTCACGCTTAGCCAGCATGATTAAGTCAAAAGACAGCATAAAGTCAGCGCCGCTTAGCTTATGACCAACGATAAATGGCTTATCTGCAACTTCCTCGTTTAGATAGCTCAACAGTCTGTGTTTTTCTTGACTGATATAACCATCTAAAAACTCGTTATCGACGATACCGGCTTTTTTGGTAAATAGCTCCAGTAATAACGGCAACATGAGCGAGCTTTCAGCAAAGTTAATCCATTGCAGATAATGTCCATAGTCTGCGCTATCAGTCGTAGGACGTAAGCGCTCTGGCGCAAATCGCTCAATCAATAACTCAGTGATTGCACCCGACTCAGCATAAAGTTGACCATCCATCTCGATAACCGGAGATTTGCCGAGTGGATGTACCGCCTTTAAACTGTCTGGTGCCAAATGAGTATTAGGATCGCGTTGATGACTAATGATCTCATAAGGCACGCCCAGCTCTTCTAAAAGCCATAAAATACGTAATGAGCGAGACTGGTTGAGATGATGTAAGCGAATCATGATAGTGGCCTTTTTGCATGGTCTATTATATTGACGTTAAAAAGATATTAACCTTTCAGCTTAGTGATTAAGCGCTTGGCAGCTTCCTCTGATGACGCTGGGTTTTGTCCCGTAATCAGCAAGCCATCTTCGACCACAAATGATTCCCAATCAGCGGCTTTTTCATAGTTACCACCATTGGCTTTTAGTGCATCTTCTACTAAGAATGGCACGACATCTGTTAGACCAACGGCGTCTTCTTCTGAATTGGTAAAGCCAGTCACTTTTTTGCCTTTGACTAAATACTCACCGTCAATTTTGACATTTTTAAGAGCGGCTGGAGAATGACAAACAAAGGCGACAGGTTTGTCTTGTTTGACAAACGTCTCAATCAAATTGATCGAATTTTTATCAACTGCCAAGTCCCATAGTGGACCATGACCGCCTGGATAAAAGACTGAATCAAAATCTTCAGCGTTCATATCAGCGAGTTTTTCAGTATTGGCAAGATGCTTTTGAGCATCGCTGTCTTCTTTAAAACGCTTGGTATCTTTCGTTTGCGTGTCTTCAGTGTCACTGCTCGGATCAAGCGGTGGCTGCCCGCCAGCAGGAGAAGCAAGTGTCACATTGACGCCCGCATCGATAAAAGCGTAATAAGGCGCGGCAAACTCTTCTAGCCAAAAGCCCGTTTTTTTACCAGTATCGCCCAACTTATCATGTGAGGTTAGTACCATTAAAATATTCATAGTCGTCCTTATTTATTATTGATGTTGTTCTTAAATCATGGGTTGTTAGCAGTCATGCTTAATTGGTCATCTGTAATCAATATGAGTATTAGCAATGACTGCTAGCGGTATTCATATAACAGTATTCATGGTTGAGAGGTCATTTTCAGTGGTTGTCTTAGCAAGTTATGTTGTTAAGTCGTTATTTGCGATTCAACCAACTGATAACCATTGGTTCTGTTATTCAACCTCAGAAACTTTAACCACTGTTTTACCAAAGTTATCGCCATTTAGCATGCGAACAAAGGCATTTGGTGCATCGTCTAAGCCTTCAGCAATATATTCTTTGGTTTTAACATCACCTGACTCGACCCATTTACTCATGGTTTTTAAGAATTCTGGGAAGTGATCGCCATATTCTTCAAAAATAATAAACCCTTTGATGGTGAGACGACGGCTTAGAATGTTGCCCATTAATACGCCTAGACGATCTTTACCATCAGGCAGCTCGGTGGCGTTGTATTGCGAAACCAGACCACAGACTGGGATACGTGCATGCGCATTTAATAATGGCATAACGGCATCAAACACTTTGCCACCGACGTTTTCGTAATAGATATCGATGCCATCTGGGCACGCCGCTTTTAATTGCTCGGCAAAGTCATCAGCTTTATGGTCAATACAGACATCAAAGCCTAGCTCATTGACAGCAAAGTCACATTTTTCTTTGCCACCAGCCACACCAACGGTACGTAAGCCATATTGGTTGCCAACTTGACCTACCGTTGCACCAACGGGACCCGTTGCGGCTGCGACGACCAAAGTTTCCCCTTTTTGCGGCTTACCGATGTCGGTCAAACCCATGTAACCGGTAAAGCCGGGCATACCTAATACACCTAAACCATAAGAAGGATTTGACATGTTTTTGTCAAGCTTTAAGACGCCTTCGCCATCACTGACGCTATAGTCTTGCCAGCCTGAGTTTGAGACCACTAAGTCACCCACAGCAAATTTATCGATATTGGATTCAACGACTTGGGCAACCGTTCCACCCATCATGACATCACCCACTTCTAGCGGATCAGCATAGCTTTTTGCATCGCTCATACGTCCACGCATGTATGGATCTAATGATAAGTAAACGGTACGCAGCAGCATTTCATTGTTATTTGGCGATGGGATATCGCTGGTTACCATATCAAAGTTTTCAGCTTTTGGCTCACCTGTTGGACGGCTTGCCAATTTGATTTGACGGTTTGTTTTTTGATTTTGTTGTTTATCAAAGCTCATTATCAGATTCCTTTTCTATTTATTGATTTTAAGATTCTATTGATTTTAATATTTACTGGTTTTGATATTTAATGGTGAATGGAGTAGTTACTCAGTGCTGAGCAACTACTATAAATAGCATAACAATATGTGTTTCTTATTACGGTGGTGTTTTTATTAAGCAGCTTTACTACTAATAGCACGTTGCAGAATACGGCGTGACACTTCTAAATCATTGTTGCTGTGCTCGCCTAACTGAACCATGTTGTGCGCCTCAAGCTGCTTGATAATCGGGTCAATAGCTGACGCATCAAGTTCTGCATCTTCTAAACTGACAGGCAAGCCAAGGTCGCGGAAGAAGTTTTCTGTACGGACAATAGCGGCTTCAATGACAGCATCTTCGTCTTGATGGGTATCATCAAGCGTAATATTCCAGACATTATGCGCATATTGAAGTAATTTCTCTTTTTTGCTGTCTTTCAACTCACGCATTACTGAGGGTAATAAAATGGTTAGGGTGCGAGCATGATCGATGCTGTGTAACGAGGTTAGCTCATGACCGATCATATGTGTTGTCCAGTCTTGCGGTACGCCTGCACCGATTAGACCATTGAGTGCCATGGTCGCTGTCCACATAATATTCTTACGAGTTTCTAAGTTTTCTGGATCTTGTTTAACGATACGACCTTCATCAATGAGGATTTTCAGCAAGCTCTCAGCAAAGGCGTCTTGCACTTTTGCGTTGACTGGATACGTTAGGTACTGTTCCATGACATGGACAAAGGCATCCGCAACACCATTCATCACTTGACGCTCAGGTAATGTCAGTGTTTTGATTGGATCTAATATTGAGAACTTAGGGAAGGCAAGTGCGTTGCCAAATGGTAGCTTAGCTTGACGTTCACTATAATTGATGACGCCGCCTGAATTCATCTCAGAGCCAGTGGCTGGAATGGTCAAAACAGCACCCAAATCGATGGCAGAATAAATGTCTCTGCAATAGCTGGTTAGTGCGTTCCATGCTTGTTCGCGTGAGACAGTCGTGCCATCTTCTTCAGTAAGTGACGATACCAATGCCACAAATTTGCTACCATCAATGACTGAGCCGCCCCCGACCGCTAGCAAAAAGTCAATATTGTGCTCATTGACCATATCTGCTGCTTTTAAAAGAGTTGTGAATTCTGGATTGGCTTCAATACCACCAAATTCGAATACGGTACGTGTACCGCTCGCAGCCAAAGCTTCTTTTACTTCGTCTAGCGTACCTGTGCGCTGTGCCGAACCGCCACCATAAGTGATAAGCACACGGGCATCAGTCGGGACCAATTCTGATAGTTGTTTGATTTGACCTTCACCAAAGACGATACGTACTGGATTGTAATATTGGAAGTTATTCATAGTATTCCTAAAATTATTAAATATTTGTGTTGAGCGTATGGGGTGCAAAAATCTCAGTGGCAAATTAGCCATTCGTTTTTGCAACTGTGGGCATTGTACACTAAATAGACCAGTCGTCTAGTAATTTTTACAAAACTCTCTTATAACTCAATTTTTTGCTTTAGATCTAGGGACGTATAAATGGCTAAAAAGCGTTTAACGCACGAGATTAGCGTCCCAATTGAGAAGTAGTCATCTGCCATACTTCTGCAAGCGGTGTATTGGTTTGGCTAATCTTGGCGATTAAACTGGCACCAAGCCAAGCAAAATACCAACGTTTTGCCATGCTCTCGGCCGCGATATTGTCAGGTTGTGGTACAGAGTCATCCGCCCAGCCTGCTTTGATTTGTTCGGCAAGCCAGCTGATGGTCTGCTGGTAACCAGCATTCAGTGCGATGCGCATAGGTTCAGACAGATCTGCAACCTCAGCGCTGAGCTTAACCACCAAGCACTTTTCATGATCACAGCCATTTTGCTGGGTGTCATACCAGCTTTGAAAGTAATCATAAATCTTTTGCTGGGCATTAACTTTTTGACGACCAATGGTGTCTAAGCGTATCTTATAGTCAGTGAAATAATGACTGATGATAGCTTCACCGAACGCTTCCTTTGAGGCAAAATAATGGTAAAAAGAGCCTTTAGGAATACCAGCTGTGTCTAGTATTTGTTTGATACCGACGGCAGTAAAGCCTTTTTTGGAAATCAGTTGATAGCCTGTTTCTAACAGATGCGTTTTGGTATCTGGTGGGATTGTGGTTGAGGCCGCAGACATAATGGTAATGTCCTCCTATATTTTTTATGAATGTATTTCAGAGATAAGGTATGGCGAATAATGCTACTTAGCGCGCTATTAACAATTATTCATGATACTTTCTATGGGTCGATGCAGATTTTTATCTTTGCTTATAATGAGTGCTTATTGTAAGGGTTGATATGGTCACGTTACGTTTTTTCAACAATACTTGCTGACAAAATACGCTTATTTGTATGAGGTCTATGGTAGCATTAGACCAGTCGTCTAGCAAGTTTCGTTTTGATGTGCTTAATCAAATGTCGCGAGCGCAGGCTATTTAATATAAATAACTGTGTTAAGAGTTATTTTTTATCTGTCTCAATTTGCTAGTCATACTGTTTTATTGACAACCAACATAACATCCCTAAAATAAATGAGAAGAATTATGTCAACTGATACCGATAATAACAAAGCCAATGCCTATAATGATTTCCACCTTCAGTACATTGCAGGGGAATGGCAAAGCGGTCAAGACGATAGCGTCAATACCAATACCAACCCCTACAATGGCGATACACTTGTAAAGACTCAGCAGGCGACAGAAACACAGCTTAATGAAGCGTATCAAGCAGCAAGTGCGGCACAAAAAGAGTGGGCACAGCAGACGCCAGCGACACGAGCAAGTGTGCTATATAAAGTGGTTGAGATTTTAGATCAGCGCCAAGATGAAATCGTCGATTGGCTCATTAAAGAGTCGGGCAGTACCCGTGTTAAAGCCATGGTGGAGTTTGCTGCTACCCGCGCCATTACCCTTGAGGCTGCGACTTTCCCCAGTCGTGTACATGGCGAGATTCGTCCATCTAACACCCCTGGCAAAGAAAACTTTGTTTACCGTGAGCCCATCGGTGTCGTCGCTGTCATTAGTCCGTGGAACTTTCCATTACATTTGACCCAACGTTCTATTGCACCAGCTTTAGCACTTGGTAACGCTGTGGTACTAAAGCCTGCGAGTGATACCCCAGTGACTGGTGGTTTGCTGCTAGCAAAAGTATTCGAAGAAGCAGGTTTACCAAAAGGCTTGCTCAACGTGGTTGTTGGCTCAGGCAAAGAGATAGGAGATGCGATCGTTGAACACAAAACCCCAAGCTTTGTATCATTTACGGGCTCTACTTCAGTCGGTAAGCGCATTGGCGAGTTGGCTAATGGCGGTGACTACATTAAACAAGTAGCGCTTGAGTTGGGTGGTAACAGCCCATTTGTGGTACTAAAAGACGCTGATATTGAGCAAGCGGTCAAAGCAGCAGCCTTTGGCAAATTCTTACATCAAGGTCAAATCTGTATTGCTATTAATCGTATTATCGTTGAAGACGAGATTTATGATGACTTCGTTGAGCGTTTCTTGGCGCATGTTAAAACGTTAAACGTCGGCGATCCGAGCAAACAAGACACGGCGGTTGGTCCGATTATTAATAAAAAACAGGTCGAATCGTTGAAAGAGAAAATCGCCAACGCGCAGCAAGAAGGCGCAAAAATGATATTAAGTGGTGAGATTAAAGGGCAAGTGGTACCGCCGCACATCTTTATTGAAGTGACGCGCGAGATGGATTTGTCACGTAATGAGGTGTTTGGACCATTGGTCGGTATCATCCGTGCCAAAGATGAAGAGGATGCGTTATCGATTGCCAATGACTCAATGTTTGGTCTGTCGAGTGCGGTATTTACAAAAGATATGGCAAAAGGCATGCGCTTTGCTCGTGGTATCAGAGCGGGCATGACACATATTAATGATATTTCAGTCAATGATGAAAGTAACTTACCATTCGGTGGCGAGAAAAACTCAGGTATTGGTCGTTTTAACGGTGAGTGGGTGCTAGAAGAGTTCACTAGAACGCACTGGATATCTATGCAACATGAGCCACGCGAGTATCCGTTTTAAGCGATGTATATTTTCAATGCTCTAAATTAAAGTTTGAATAATAAAAAAGCCTGCAAATCAGCGGGCTTTTTTTATGGGAACGTTGAAAGTGTGATTATTTAAGGTGAAAGCCTAGCAAGCCTTGTATCTCCTCGACGGTCATATGTCTAACGAGCGCTTGATCTTCTACCGACAAGCGATTGGTGTGCTCTTTTATCATAGTATGGATGCTACGAGCGACCTCAGAGGTGCTAGCATAATACATTTGCGGCTCCTCTTTAGTGAGTTTCATCAAAAACTTATCGATGATTTTGCGCTTTTCATGGGAAGCGTGTTCTTGAGTCATGACATTCTCCTAGTTATAAACCATCTAAGCAGTCAGCTCAGTGATAGTCAATGCTTATGGCTAGTATAACGCAGATAACAACGAGGGTAGCGACTTAAGTTGAACGGGTAACACGCTCTATACTGTGTGTCACATTCTAAAATATTATCATCTAGCGCCGTAAAACCACGTCCTTCTAGGGCGTGGATATCAGGCGTCAACCGTTGTCACCTAAGATTGAACATACCTTGATAACCAAATACATTGAGATCATAATTACCCCATGAAAA
>NZ_JADQAH010000028.1:0-42385 GCF_022129225.1 Psychrobacter sp. Ps7
ACCGTTTGCTATTTTTTTGCCATCGTTTTATTCCCAATGTTCAACACGCCCTAGTAAATCTAAAAAAAATAAACATTACCTGCAAGAAAACAGATCTTACCGCTAGCCCTGACGTGAGAGCCGTAAAAAAATGGTATACCTTGTTAGGCTCGCAAGGAGAGCTTCTTTAAATAAGAATTCTTAAAGGTATCCTACTCGACTAGATGAGCGGATACAAAAAAAAGCGGCAAGATAATCTATCTTGCCGCTCTCATTACTTCTGAACTAAACCCTAAATCGCAGCCGCAACCTCTGCACCATCACGAATGGCGCGTTTGGCATCTAGCTCAGCAGCAAGCTTAGCTCCACCAATCAAGTGATATTGCGCGTCAGGTGCATCACCAACATTTGGCATCAGCTCAACCACAGACTCTTGACCGGCACAGACCACGACGCTATCGACACGTAGCAACTGGCTTTGACCTTGATTGTTGGTAATCCAAATACCTTCATTGGTGATCTTATCGTACTGCGCACCTGATACTTG
The DNA here is from genome assembly GCF_022129225.1 of Psychrobacter sp. Ps7. NCBI lineage: Bacteria > Pseudomonadati > Pseudomonadota > Gammaproteobacteria > Moraxellales > Moraxellaceae > Psychrobacter > Psychrobacter sp. Ps7. The sequence goes on from NZ_JADQAH010000028.1 coordinate 527, forward strand.
GATGACACCGTGTGATTTGACGTGGGCACGATGTACCCAGCCCGAGGTTTTATTCAGCCCACTGCCCAAGCGACCTTTGGTACGCTGCATCAAGTACACTTGGCGGATAGGTTTGATGGCTTCAGGCTTAATCAGTCCACCCTCAGTTTGATAATTAGTATCATTAGTCACGCCCCACTCTTCACGCCACTCTTCGATAGACTGTGCTTTTGGACGATAGCTTGGATCTTTTAAAAGTTCAGGACCTAGCTCATCTAATGGCTGACCATGTTTGGCGGTCAGATATTCACTGACGTCAAAACCGATACCGCCAGCACCGATGACAGCAACGGTATTACCGACAGATTTTTCGCCAGAGAGTAATTCAGCATAGCTCATTACTTGCGGCAAATCCGCGCCTTCCAGTTTGCCAGCTAAGCTTCTAGGTACAACGCCTGTAGCGACGATGACATGATGGAACTTGGCTTTCTCGAGCATGGCTTTATCGACTTTGGTATTGAGTTTAATCTCAACGCCTAAGTGCTCAAGCTCATTGATATAGTAGCGAATGGTTTCAAAGAATTCTTCTTTACCAGGGATGACTTTGGCGTAATTAAACTGCCCGCCTAAGATGTCTTTTGCTTCAAATAGTGTCACTTCATGACCACGCAAGGCGGCAACATGAGCGGCTGACATACCAGCAACACCGCCACCGATAACGGCGACTTTTTTAGGTTTTTTGGTCTTCTTATAAACCAATTCTGTCTCATAACACGCTTGTGGATTGACCAGACAAGTTGAGCGTTTATTTTCAAAAGTATGGTCGAGACAAGCTTGGTTACATGCAATACAGGTATTGATGCGTTCGGCTTGACCATTTTTAGCTTTATTGACCCAATGGGCGTCGGCTAAGAATGGACGCGCCATTTGAATCATATCCGCCCGACCACTGGCGACGATCTCTTCAGCAGTTTCTGGCATATTGATACGGTTGGCCGCCATCATTGGAATATTAATATGCTTTTTAATTTCAGCGGTAAAATCTACAAAAGCGGCACGCGGTACGCTGGTGACAATCGTCGGTACACGCGCTTCATGCCAGCCGATACCCGTATTCATGATGGTCACGCCCGCTTCTTCTAGCGCTTTGGCAACGGTGATAACTTCCTCCATCACATTACCGTCTTTGACCAGATCAATCACTGACAAGCGGAATAAGATAATGAAATCTTCACCGGCAGCTTCGCGTACGGCTTTGACGACATCAACCGCCAGCTTCATACGCCCTTGAATATCACCGCCGTATTCGTCGGTACGTTGATTCACATGACGCGATAAAAACTGATTGAGCAAATAACCTTCTGAGCCCATGATTTCCACACCGTCATAACCCGCTTGCTTGGCAAGTTTAGCTGAACGGGCATAATCTTTTACCGTTTGTTCGATGTTTTTAATGCTCATCTTACGCGGCTTAAAGGGTGAAATTGGTGATTTTATTGGACTAGAGGATACGACAAACGGATGATAGCCGTAACGACCACTGTGTAAGATTTGCATGATGATTTTGCTGTCATATTTATGCGCCGCACGGGTCACTCGTTGATGATTAATCACGTCAGCGCGCGTATTCATGGTACCACCAGCAGGGAGTAACCACCCTTCGCGATTGGGCGAAATACCGCCCGTAATCATCATCGCCACGCCGCCTTTGGCACGTTCAGCAAAATACGCCGCTAGTTTGCCGTAATTATAAAAACGGTCTTCAAGCCCTGTGTGCATTGAGCCCATCACCATGCGGTTTTTAAGCGTCGTAAAGCCCAAATCTAATGGCTCAAATAAATGTGGGTAGTGTTCATTGGTGCTAGCAGTCTCGATGGTATTGGGAGTGCGGCTGGCGGACATATCATTTTCCTTATGAATGGTTTGTGGAAATGCTTGTTAAAGCTGGCTGGGCTTTTTAAAAGTTAAGATTTTTAAAAATGAGGCTTTTAGAAATAGTTAAGCGATAGGATTTAACATCACTGGTATCGTAACACACCGCCATTATCATCAGCTATGCAGACAAGCGACTGATGAGTGAACACTATGTGAATTAGGGTAATTGATCATGTGATTCAATATAAGAAAGCGCTAAAAACATACTCGCTTTTCACAGAGCATTGTCTATAATGGACGAACAAATATTTACCGTGAGTCACCTATCGGCGAGTTGCTACAAGGAAGGTCAGCAAAAATATTAATAGCTTAGCAAGCAGTGATAAATAACGAAGCCAACTTTATAGCAAGTTTGTAGCGTATTCACCGAATTATAACAGCAAGATAAAGGACTATCCCCATGACAGACTTCCACACAGGTCTCGGCAAAAATGCTGCCAACCATCAACCGCTTACCCCTATCGACTTTATTATCCGTAGCGCACAGGTCTATCCCGACAAAACTGCCATCATTTATGACGATTTAACACATAATAATCTGACGCAAACGTGGCAACAGACTTACGATCGCTGTCGTCAATTGGCGGATGGGCTACGCAAATTAGGCATCGATAAGAACGACACAGTTGCAGTCATGATGCCAAACACCCCAGCGATGATCGAGTGCGCTTTTGGTGTACCGATGTCAGGTGGCGTACTTTGTACACTGAACACCCGCCTCGACATCAATGCCCTTACCTTTTGTCTGCAACACTCAGAAGCCAAAGTATTAATTCTAGACAGCGAGTTTGCTGAGCATGCCGAGATTATCGATGAAGCCTTTCCCAATCTCATCGTGATTCATGCGACAGATAAAGCGCTTGATATCGAACGTTTTGGACAAATGAGCTACGAAGCATTAATCGCCAGCTCAGACAGTTTGGATAATTGGGAAAAGCCACTCGATGAATGGGATGCTATCGCCCTCAACTATACCTCTGGCACCACGGGTAAGCCTAAAGGCGTGGTCTATCATCATCGCGGTGCGACGCTTAACGCCGTCTCCAATATTTTAGATTGGGATATGCCCAAGCATCCGATGTATCTATGGACGCTGCCATTATTTCACTGTAATGGTTGGTGCTTTCCGTGGACGATTGCCGAACGTGCGGGCGTCAATGTCTGCTTGCGTAAGATTGACGCTGATTTGATTTTGCAGCTGATTGCCAAGTATAAAGTCAGTCATTATTGCTCAGCACCCGTGGTGCACAATATGATTGCTGGCGGCAAACCAGAATATAAAGACGCCATCAATCATGACGTAAAGGGCTGGGTCGCTGGTGCGCCGCCGTCTGAAACCATGCTCGCCGCCATGGAAGCTATGGGCTTTCATATCTCGCACGTTTACGGTCTTACCGAAGTCTATGGTCCAGTCACCGTCTGCGCGGAACAAGCAGAATGGGATGAACTGGATGTCGCTACTCGTGCACAAAAGAAATCACGTCAGGGCGTAACGTCACATTTGATGACTGGCTTTGAGCTATTTAAACAAGGCACCACGGAGCCAGTTGCCGCGGATGGCGAAGAAATGGGCGAGCTAGCATTGCGCGGCAATATGGTGATGAAAGGTTATCTAAAAAGCCGTAAAGCCACCGAAGAAGCCTTTGCTGATGGTTGGTTCCGTACTGGTGATTTAGGCATTAAATATCCTGATGGTTATATAAAAATCATGGACAGGCTCAAAGACATCATCATTTCAGGTGGCGAAAACATCTCTAGTATCGAAGTCGAAAACGTCTTATATAAAATGCCAGAAATCCAAAGCTGTGCGGTCGTCGCCGCGCCGCATGATAAATGGGGCGAAGTACCTGTCGCCTTTATCGAGATTCACGAAGGCAGCACCTTGCAGCGCGACCATGTGATGGAGCACTGCAAGCAGCATTTGGCGGGTTTTAAAGTGCCCAAATATATTATCTTTGCTGAAATTCCAAAAACCAGCACCGGTAAAGTGCAGAAATTTGAGCTGCGTCAAGCGGCTAAATCATTGGCACACGAAACGCCAAAAGTAACGGCTAGCGCCAAGTAAGACTTTATCATTAAGCCTTAATAATACGGAAGTATCATTAATATTAATGAAACATCATTGATAAAAAAAGGTCAGCCTAATTGAATTAGACTGACCCTTTTATTGCGCTAAAAAAACCAAGCCAATGTTAATTAAGCTTAGGTTCTAGCCACTGATACACCAACATCCCGACTATCATCGCTGGGATAAAGACATAAGCCTGCCATTGTCCTGTACCAAGCAGCACAATACCGGGACCTGGGCAAATACCGACTAAGCCCCAACCGATACCGAATAGCATCGCGCCAATCAGTAGTTTTTTATTAATGGTAGTTTTGGTTGGCATCTCAATTGATGACCCAATCCAACTGGTTTTTTGACGCTTAGCCAACTGCACGCCAACTATCGCCACCATTAGACCGCCACCCATTACCAGTGCCAGAGAAATATCCCATGCACCAAAGACGTCCAAAAAGCCTTGTACTTTAACAGGATCAGTCATGCCTGATATCAGCAGTCCAAAGCCAAATAATAACCCTGCCAGTAATCCAATTATATTTTTTAGCATGTTTTTTCTCGCTGTCTTTATTTTTTCATAATAGTACTAAAATCTGTCTTCGCAACGTACTGTCTACGTGATTTTTAAATCAAACCCAAGACATGACGACCAATATAAACCGTCACAATACCAAACAACATAAAGGTCACCGTCGCCGCCATCGATCGTGGTGACAGTCGCGCATTACCGCAGATACCATGTCCACTGGTGCAACCTGAACCCAAACGTGTCCCAAAACCAACCAGTAATCCTGCCCCAATAAGCAGTGGCAAAGAGCTACTAATCTCTATATCGGGCAACGGTTTTACCAGACCATAAAATAATGGCGAGATAACAAGACCAAGTATAAATAACACCTGCCACATCTCGACGCGCTTGGGTTTAAGAAGACTTGAGAAAATACCACTAATACCCGCAATACGACCAATGCCCAATAGCAAGATGACCGTTGCAACGCCTAGCATCAGACCACCTACCAAGGAAATTGGCGTAAAGGCCTGCCAATCTATTTGTATACTCATAATATTTACCTAAGCCAATTTTTATCAAAACAGTTTTGGATATCGATTTATATAAATACATTATATTATAAAATATAATAAATAGGTAAAAAAATACTGAACCTTCGTTACAAGGGCTCAGTATTCTTTTTACTTAAAAAACATCTTACGAGATAAAGATATTATTTCGCCAATACTTCATCAAGTGCAGTTTCAAAACGCTGTACCGCTCCATCTACATCAGTCAATTTATCTAGACCAAATAAACCTAAGCGGAACGTTTTAAAGTTATCCGGCTCACCAACTTTTAGCGGTACACCAGCAGCGATTTGCATGCCTGTTTCGGCAAACGCACTGCCTTTATGCATATCATCGCGATCGGTATAAGCAACCACGACGCCTGGCGCTTCAAAACCTTTTGCCGCAACGCTTTCAATGCCTTTAGCGGCTAATACTTCACGAATACGGTTGCCCAATTGCCACTGCGCATCACGCAATTTATCAAAGCCAATCTCTTTTGATTCTAAAATAGTATCGCGGAATTGACGTAAGCTGTCAGTTGGCATGGTGGCATGATAAGCGTGACCGCCATTCTCATAGGCACGCATGACATTTAACCACTGCTTTAAGTCTAAGCTAAAGCTGTCTGATTCTGTATTGTCTACTTTTTCGATTGCCGCAGCGCTTAGCATGACTAAGCCCGCACACGGAGTGCTGCTCCACCCTTTTTGCGGGGCGCTGATGAGAACATCAATACCCAAGTCTTTCATGTCCAACCACACACAACCTGAAGCGATACAATCAATGACCAACAAACCGCCAACGCTATGTACAGCCGCGCTTATCGCTTTGATATAGTCTGATGATAAAATAATACCCGATGAGGTTTCGACGTGCGGCGCAAAGACCACTGCTGGTTTCTCTGCTTTAATTTTAGCAACCGCTTCATCGATATCAACGGGGGCAAATGGTTTTGGTGACTCACCCTCTTCACGATGTGCCGTCAATACCGTAGACGACTTGGCGATTTTGCCTTTTTCTAAAATTTGCGTCCAGCGATAGCTAAACCAACCGTTACGAATAATGAGGCAATCTTCATCATTGGCCAATTGGCGCGCAACGGCTTCCATTCCATAAGTACCAGCACCGGGTACAATGACCACTGCTTCGGCGTTATATACAGATTTTAGGTCGCTAGATAAGTCATTCATCACTTGTTGAAAGACTTTTGACATGTGGTTTAAGGCGCGGTCAGTATAGACCACTGAGTATTCTAATAAGCCGTTTGGATCAATATCTTGACGTAATGCAGTCATAGGAAGCTCCTAGTTTATAGTTAGATAGTTTAATTTTCTCAAGCATTGGCTATAGCAAAATCCAGATACTCTCTTAAACCAACCTGCCTTAATAACGCTAACCAATCTAGAAACCTACTGTTCGCCAACTTAGCCAAATAATGCTTCTATTAGATAACATGGTTGTTAAATAACGTCTTTGTTAAATAATATGGCTGTCAAATAGCATTGCTGACCAATAGTATAGTTGTTAGATTGCATAGCAGCTAGATACTACTATGGGTAGTATTAACTGAATATTAATATGGGGTAATAGTCGAGAGCATGACGCAGGGTTGACGATATAGCACTTTATCCTAGCGCTATTGCCGTTGGTGATTGTGTTTTGCACGCCGTGTTTTTATTGATTTTAGACAAAGTCGTACAGAACAGGTGCGCCACTATAGGGGCTACGCGGTGGTAGGCTAATAATGGTCACTAACAACTGATGAGATGAATAGGCATCAAGCGAGAACATATACACTAAGGTTTTTGGAGAATAACCGCTCGCATATAACAAAAGATTATCATCGCTTAATATACTCATAACAGCTTGATATTAGCACTGATAATGCAGGTTGACAACGATATGTTTGCGCAATAATAACGTTTGCGCCACTTATGTTTTTTTGCTCAGTCCATAATGGCTATCGACGTCCGCGATGAGCCTCTTGCAGCCCAGACACCACAAAGTCTAGCAACTCACTATCCCCTTCACGGGCAGCCTTGCGCATAAGCTTCGATGGTGCGTGGGTTAGCGTCTGCGTCAGGCGGCGTGACAGCTCAATGATAATATCTTCAGGACTGGCATTATCCTGTTGTAGCTTGGCAATGGATTCATGCAGGAGTTTATCTACTTGATCCTGCGTATGCGCGCGATACTGCTGAATGTCTTTACCGACTTGGCGCACTTGAAAGCTGCGATCCATCTCAACGACTAATTGGCTAACGAGCAATTCTGCATCAACTGCTGCTTGCCTCCGCTGTTCAATATTTCCAGCGATCACGTGTTGTAAATCATCGACAGAGTAGAGATAAACATCATCGATACGACTAATGGTCGAGTCAATATCGCGCGGTACGGCTAAGTCAATCATCAACATGGGCTGATAACGACGATGTTTCAGCGCCCGCAAAGTCATGGTTTTATCGATCAACACATCCATACTACCGCTACAGCTACTAACGATATCGGCTTCTGCTAAAACTTGTGGTAACTCTTGCAAAGGTCTGACTTCTACCAAGTGACCTGCGCGGCGCAGCTCCACTGCCAGCGCTTCAGCGCGCTCAGGGTTGCGGTTGCAAATAATCACGCGACCGACGCCAAGCCCAGCAATGTGGGTGGCAACCAAACGGTTCATCTCACCTGCCGCGACCACCAGCAATGTGCGACTGGGTAAATCATCAAATATTTGCGTCACCAATTTGGCGGCCGCATAGCTAAGCGATACCGCTTGAGCACCCACTTGGGTCTCATTACGTACGCGTTTGGCAGCAGCAAATACTTGATCGATAATCCAGCCAAGCTGATTACTCAGGGCTTTTTGTTCTTGCGCGAGCTGTACTGAGCGCTTGATTTGACCGAGTATCTGCGGCTCACCCAATATCATAGAGTCAAGCCCTGCGGCGACCCTAAGCCAATGGGTCAGCGCGTGAGTGTCACGGTGTACATAAAGATAGGGATCAATCTCAGACAGTGACAACTGCTTAAAGTCAGCAAGCCACGCTTTAATTTTTAAGATATGAGCACTAATGGCCGCCGAAGATGTCTGAGCACCAACCGCGCCATTAGCAGACATAGAGGGGACATCTTGCGGCTCTGCTAGCTGCGGCACAAGCGCATAGATTTCCGTACGATTGCAAGTCGAAACAATCACACTGCCATCAGTAAAGGCCTCTAATTGTTTGAGCGCGATATTCACATCGTCACCCACAAGCGCCAAACGCTCTCTCAGAGCGACTGGTGCAGTTTTGTGATTGACCCCAATGACCACTAATCTCATTATTGATAGACCATAAACATGACGCTCACCTGCCAGCCCACGCTATCTCATTATTTTTAAAAGACAGTTGTAGACGACAGCGCTGAAAGGAAGACTCTAAAAGCCGCTTATTATATCATTATTGCCAGCTTTAATTAACACTCAGCTATCGATGATAGCTATTTGCTTGTATCTGGGCACATGAGTAACAAATCAACTACCGATACGATTGTTAAAACCAATATCTATGTTTTAGCGAGTGCTTATAGAAATGGATAGAAATCATTCGCTTACTTGACGTTAACTTGTTATATTTTCACAATATTTAGGCTAAGACTTACAACCAATGAAATACCTCGTTGATACAGGTTATCGGCCAATCCTACTTTGTTAGCAAAGACTTGGTAGAGCGGCGGCTATTAATAACGGAGTAACACGGGCACTATTGTTTATCCCATCAGTCTGCTTTTATAATGTCAGGCATGGGTACTCGTTACCAATAGTTAGTTTGAAATGATTAAAATAAAATTGTCTTATCGATATAGATGAACAATGGGCGAATACGGTTATCTATGATTTTTTTTGGGTCATTATTTCGATCACAACTTGCGCATGACGACCAATCTAATCTGCGTGCTCTATTGCATGCGGTTATCGAACGTCTGTGCCAGCGTTATAAGCTAACCTTGTCGTTGGCCTTTTGCCTATGCTTAGGATCGTCTTCCGTTCATGCCAGTCATCCTGATATCTCGCTCGAAGCCCATGTACCCAAACTATCCATTGCTGATAAGAACGACAAGGCAGTCCGTAGCGACGGTATTGATAATAGCCGCTCAACGCTACCAGCAATTGCTCCTGCCAATACACAACCAATAGAAAATGTCGCCAATATTAATGGGTTAGCGCCAACTACCTTATGGCAACCTGAGCTCAAAGAGCCTAGCCTGTATGCGCTGCTTGATGCAGAATTCGCAGCAGATCGCGGTGATAGACAACGAGCGATTACCATCTATAAGCAGCAAGCATTTAAAGAAGATGCAACTGCCGTGTTTGAAAGAGCACTCAGCCTTTCTTTACGCACTGAAAGGGTTGAGAAATCCTTACAATTTGCCAAGTCATGGCAAGACCAAAATCCGGATCACGTGCCTGCTTGGTTTTATGTGGCGCATTTGGCCCTGCGAGCTCACGATTATCTGTTAGCTGGCGAAACCTTGAATCGTATTCTGCTTTATGATCCTCGAGCGGACTTAAGCGAAATCCTTATCGGTATCTATCCAAACAATGATGAAGACAAACGTGAATTACTTGCCGCTTTGCAACCACTAGATAGCGAGCAGAATGCCTCATTGTCGGTACTGAAAGCAGGGTTGCTTTACCAATTTAACGAGCCTGAGATTGCCATTGTCCATATCAATCGGGCGCTAGAACGTCAGCCTGACTATGTACCTTTTATTACGCTAAAGGCAGACATACTGCGCAAAATCGTCACGGCTGAAACCGTCGTCAATTATGTGAGCCAAGCGCGCCTGCGTAATCCCGATAGTAAAAGTCTCTATCTGTACGAGATTCGCTACTTACTTGACTTAAAGCAAAGCCAAGAAGCGTGGCAGTTATTGCTGGATGCCCATAGTCGCTTTGCTGATGATGCCGAGATTACTCTGTTGGCTGCGTTGGTGAGCTTAGACATCGAAGAATATAACAGTGCCGATGAGCTACTCAACATGCTCGCAAAAAACCCCGCTTACCTCGATCAAGCTTATTATTATCTTGGTATCAGTGCCGAGCGTCAGCAGCACTTTGACCAAGCCAAATACTATCTCAACGGTGTCATGCAAGAAGACTTGGTATTAGAGGCTCGTAGAAAAGTAGTGGCTTTTGAATTGCTCAACGGCGATGTAGATGCGGCGATTGCTACTTTAGAAAAATTGCGTAAAGACTTTAACGTCTTTGCGCCAGATACCTTTGTGCTACAAGCCGATATTTTATGGCAGCAAAATGAGTCCGAAGAAGCCCTGCGCCTACTAACCAAAGCTGCTCGCAAGTATCCTGATAATGAGATGCTCTTGTTTGCACGCGCCCAGCTCCTTGACGACAAAGACGACTATATCGTTAAGCGTACCTTGCTCAATCATCTGCAAGCACTTGACCCAACCAACCTCTCCTACCAGCTCAGTTACGCGCAGTTATTGCTAGCCAATGAACGCAGCTCTGAACAAGGATTGGCATTGGCTACCGCCATCATTCAAATTCGCTATGATGACCCACGTTATGACAATGAGCTGCACCTGCAAGCGCTGAATGTGCTGGCTGGCAATGCATTGGCCAATGAAAACTACCAACAAGTCATCGACTACCTGCAAACCCCTTACGATGTGTTTCCTACCTTGCGCTCTGGCAGCTTACTGCTGCGCGCTTATCAAGGTTTAGGTAACAATGAAAAAGTCGAGGCATTACTCGCAGACTTGCAGCAGCGCTTCTCATTTGGGCAACACAATATCAATGACCGCATACAGCTTTACTGACCCGCCGTTTTACAGTGGACAAATCGTGGCGTGCTATGATTACAAGGCACTCATAAGATACTAACAGCCACGCATAACTGAGTAACATACAACCATTAAGCTAATCTATTTTCGAAACAATGATTTCGTAAATTTGTCTATCTTTGAGGAAACATCATGTCAGTATTGGTCCATGCTAATAAGCCTAATAAATTGGCGCTATTCGCTGCCGTGACAACCGCGCTCGTCATCACGTCTGGTTGTCAATCACTAAAAACAGCCAACGCTACTAACCAACCCAGCGCGACCTTACAAGGTCAAAACGCTGAGCCACCGCAAAAGCTTGAGAACTTTAATATCACTGGCAAAATCGGTGTAACGATGCCCGCCAATGACACCACAGGCACTCAAGGTGGTAGTGCGTTCTATGCATGGGGGCAGCAGAATGATCGCTTTGCCATTGAGCTGATCGGCGCGCTCGGTATTGGTAAAACCAACATCGAGTATAATGGTCAAACCGCCACTTTAGTCAGCGAAAAAACAGGTACCTTAACTGCTGATGATCCTGAGACTTTGCTCAAAAAGGCCACAGGATGGCAAGCGCCTATTTCACAAATGCCCTATTGGATATCTGGTCGCCCGGCGCCTTCCGATAGCGCACCACAGCTCGATGATCAAAATCGTTTAATCAGCTCAGTCAATGGTGAATGGAGCGCAAGCTTTACCTATAAAGGGTCTGATAAGTTACCAAATAAAATCAGTGCCGTACTGCCACAAGGCAATAAGGTAGTAATGACGATCAATCATTGATTAGTCACGTAAATACGATAAAAATTGCTGATTACTTATTACCATAGCCGTCTACAACCAAACATTATGATTAAAAACATAGCCACACCTTCTACTATCAGTCGCTTATCACCAGCAAAAATCAACTTGTTTTTGCACATTACTGGCAAACGTGCTGACAGCTATCATAATTTGCAAACTCTTTTTCGCTTGCTCAATTGGGGCGATTATTTGCATTTTGCGGTCACGGATGACATCGTGATTTCTACGGTAGATAATGCCTTAGATGCCAATGAGCTCTGTTACCAACTTGTAATATTGGCTGGTGCAGAGACTATAACTGTCAATATAGAAGACAACTTAATATTTAAAGCAGCACGTGCATTGCTAGCGTCTGCCATACAGTCAAACACTCTACCTGAGCAGTTAGCACAAGTGCATATCGCTTTAGATAAGCATTTGCCAATGGGTGCAGGCTTGGGTGGCGGCTCATCCAATGCCGCAACGACATTGATGACACTTAATGAAATTTGGCAGCTTAAATTGACGCAAGATGAGCTAATAAAAATTGGTGCTAAAGTAGGCGCCGATGTACCAATATTTATCTTTGGGCAAGATGCTATTGCGATGGGTATTGGGGAGCAGTTGACCGCAATCAAGTTGCATGACCAGCAATATTTAGTATTGACGCCCAATGCTCACGTTAATACTGCCCAGCTGTTCGCGCATCTGAAACTACAACGAGATATCGCCGAGCTGTCAATTGAAACCATCAAAAACCAGTTCAATGACTATGTACAAACGCTCACCGCGCCCTATCATAATGTCTTTACCCCAGTAGTAACGAGCCTTGCCCCTGCTGTTGAAGATGCTTTGAATTATTTGCAAGGATTAGAGGCGCAAGCACTCGGCACAGCACGAATGACCGGCTCTGGTAGCGCAGTGTTTTTACCTTTGGATGCAAGCGTTATCACTGATAGAAAGCGGTTGGCAAAGTGGATTGAAGAGGCGCCTTGTCCTGCCTATTTAGTTCGTAATCTATGAGTTAGATTTGAGCTGTAGTACGAAGATAAAATGATTATAAATACAGCGTAAAGCGTTTTCTTGACCCAATATTCATTTTGTTTTTGACCTATTTTTCAAAAAAAGCCATAAAAAGGTGCAAATGACTTGCAAAATCTGAAAATTTAATTATAATAGGTCGCCTCAATAGGGGTATAGCCAAGTTGGTAAGGCATCAGGTTTTGATCCTGACATCCGTTGGTTCGAGTCCAGCTACCCCTGCCATTTTTTAGTACGAAGCGTTTGATATGCAGTGATCATAGGTGGTTTATAAATAGCCGCTTATCTTATTGACATTGACAACGTTATCCCAGTTTCGGTATAGTTCGCAATGGACACCGCTAGGGAACAGTTATGTTGTAGACGGTTTATCCGTTTATCAGATAACGAACAGGTCGTGACGCTATTTTAAGAATAACTGTTAAAAGTTGCTATTAGATATCGACGTACACAGCCTAGACATTACAGGGGTATAGCCAAGTTGGTAAGGCATCAGGTTTTGATCCTGACATCCGTTGGTTCGAGTCCAGCTACCCCTGCCATTTTTTACTGTAATAGTAGTCATCAAAACTTTTCACCACTCTTTTCTGAATTTGAGCAGTTTGACACTGCTTAGCGGTCGCTGCTTGAGTCAATCAATAGGACTTCTGTCATGCCTTATTTGGCGATTTTTACGGGTAATGCCCACCCTGAATTAGCAAAAACCGTAGCCGATCATCTCCATATACCTCTTGGTAAAGCTGACATCACGCGTTTTTCTGATGGCGAAATCGCCGTAGAAATCAAAGAACACGTGCGCGGTAAAGACGTGTTTATCATGCAGCCAACTTGTGCACCGACCAACGACAATTTGATGGAAATCATGATGATGGCTGACGCTTTGCGTCGCTCTAGTGCGGGTCGTATCACAGCAGTCATGCCCTACTTCGGTTATGCCCGTCAAGACCGTCGCCCTCGTTCAGCTCGTGTGCCTATCTCTGCTAAAGTCGTCGCTGACATGCTAAACATCGTGAGTATCGATCGCGTGATGACGGTTGATTTGCACTCAGATCAGATTCAAGGCTTCTTTGACATTCCTGTAGACAATATCTACGGCACACCTGTATTGCTTAACGACCTACAAAAACAAGATTACGACAACATCATGGTTGTTTCACCTGATGTGGGCGGCGTGGTGCGTGCACGCGCTATGGCTAAACAGTTGGGCGATACTGACATGGCGATTATCGATAAACGCCGTGCCCGTGCCAATGAGTCGCAAGTCATGCACATCATCGGTGACGTGCGTGACCGTGATTGCGTCATCGTTGATGATATGGTTGATACCGCAGGTACGCTATGTAAAGCAGCTGAAGCATTGAAAGCAAACGGTGCACGTCGCGTATTGGCTTATATTACGCACCCTGTCCTATCAGGCAACGCACTACAAAATATCAGTGAATCTGCGCTAGACGAAGTCGTTGTTACCGATACGATTCCATTGTCTGAAGCGGCAAAAGCCTGTAGCAAAATCCGCCAAGTGAGTATCGCACCGATGCTTGCTGAAAGCTTACGCCGTATCAATAACGAAGAATCTATCAGCGCCATGTTTGACGCTTAGATTTTTAATGAGTACTCGCTCTACTTTCTGTTGGCAATGCTCGTTATAAAACACTGCTTAAGTTTAAAAAAAGCGTCAAGTATCTTTACTTGACGCTTTTTTTGCCTATTGGTGCTGCACAGTCATTTTGCGTAGGTCTTTATTATTACTACAAAATCACGTATAATGCGCGCCTGTGCCAACCATTTGTTCGATTTAATTAGGTTGGCATTCTCAAAAGTGCTGATCATGCCCAAAAGTAACGATTGTCATGATAATGACTATCCAAAAAATCGTTATGACGAGCAAATGGCTACATTTATCAATTGTGAATTTTATTAGCAATCATAAATGTTAGCTATCATCACGTATTAGTGGATTGGTCGCAAATCCACTTTTTTATGACCAGACACTTCATCATTCTTTTTATAGGATTATATCCATGAGCATTAATCATTTTGAACTAAACGCTGTTGATCGTTCTGCTGAGCAACAAGGTAAAGGTGCGAGCCGCCGCCTACGTAAGCAGAATCTAGTTCCTGCTATCATCTATGGTGGTAACGAAGAGCCAACGTCTATCTCTATCAAGATCAACGAGCTAGTAAAGTCACTTGAATTCGAAGCTTTCTTCTCACACATTTTGACAATCAATGTTGATGGCGTAGAGCATCAAGCGGTTATCAAAGACTTGCAACGCCATCCAGCTAAAGGCTTCCCAATGCATGCTGATTTCCAGCGCGTTGTGAAAGGTCAGAAAATCAACATGAACGTTCCTGTGCATTTTTCTGGTCGTGAAGAAGCGCCTGGTACTAAAGCTGGTGGTGTTCTATCAACGCTAGTATCTGATATCGAAATCGTTTGCCTACCATCACAATTACCTGAGTATCTAGAAATTGACGTATCAGGCATGGAAATCGGTGATTTGTTCCGTCTATCAGACATCAAACTACCTGAAGGCGTTATCATCTTTGATCTTGACATGGAAGATGCTCACGACCGTACTATCGTTAACATGCAGCCACCAACGGTTGAAGAAGTTGACGCAGACGCTGAAGAAGTTGATGCTGCTGACGTACCTGCTACTGAGCAAGGCACTGAAGACAAAGACGGCGAATAATAAACCACGGTTACATAGAGCACGCAATCTAGCGTCTGCTATGTAATACAAGGTTTGTTTAGTCAAAAAACAGCAGGTGATAAATATCTCCTGCTGTTTTTGTAAGTAAGGTTTGAAAAATAATAGATATGCTATGAATAAATAGCATAATCGCAAACCTTATGCCCCATTTATTCAATTTAAGCAGGGTGTTTTTATGGCCATAAAGCTTATTGTCGGTCTTGGTAATCCTGGTCAGCAGTATATGTTTACACGTCATAATGCAGGGTTTTGGTTTGTCCATCACTTGGCTCAGCAGTTCAACATTACCCTCTCCCATGATAAAAAGTTTCATGGAGTAACAGGACGTGGGCAGATTCATGGGCATGACGTACGTCTATTGATGCCGCTCACCTTTATGAATAAGTCTGGTCAGTCAGTGGTGCCGATGGTGAAATTTTATGGCATTGAAAATGATGAGTTACTGATTGCTCATGATGAGCTCGATATTCCAGCTGGCAGTATCAAACTTAAGACGAATGGTGGTCATGGCGGTCATAATGGTCTGCGCGATATCACCCCTCATATCGGCAACGACTTCCATCGTTTGCGTATTGGTATTGGTCATCCTGGTCATAAGTCTAAAGTTAGTGGTCATGTGCTCTCAAAAGCTGCGCCCGATGAACAGATTGCCATTGATAGCGCTCTGACAGCAGCATTTGAAGCGCTTCCATTATTACTAAATGGCGATATTGAAAAAGCACGTTCACAAATTAATGGCTTCAAACTGCCAGAATAAAATCATGCTTTAACTATAATAGCCTTTTATTTTAGCAAGTTATCCCCCATTAACCTTTTGATTTGAATCATTAATCTCAGTTACGCTAAGGAAGCAACCTATGCTACTTAATATGCTTAAATGCAAATTACACCGTGCTCGCGTCACCCATGCCGAACTTCATTACGAAGGCTCATGCGGTATCGATGGTGATTTATTGGATCTTGCTGGTCTGCGCGAAAATGAGTCTATCGATATCTACAATGTGACCAATGGCAAGCGCTTTCGCACCTACGCTATCCGCGCTGAAGCAGGTTCTGGTATCATCTCGCTAAATGGTGCGGCGGCTCACATGGCAGATTTAGGCGACATCGTTATCATCTGTGCCTATGCTCATTTTGATGAAGTAGAAGCGGCAACCTACCAGCCAAAACTGGTGTATTGCAACGAAGACAATACCGTAAAAGACACGGCAAACATCATTCCGGTACAAGTGGCTTAAAGCACCGGAACACCGAAGATTTTTGGATAAAGCAAGGATAAATAATCGACTAAGCTGTTGAAGTTATTCTTATTATCCAACCAAAACCGCTATGCTAATATGAGAGCTGAATCTCCATTCTGATTCAGCTTTTTTTATGCCATTTTTATATGGCAAATTCACATTTTATACCACTCTTAAAAGATGAAGTCGTCAGAAAAATAAATGTCAGCGCTATGTTTTTAGGCTAAATGAATTTGACACGGCTAAGCGTATTTTTAGGTTTGGTATTAACACTAATAAGGAAACAGACTGATGTGGTTGGCAGTTATTGCAGTATTGATCGGACTAGCTATTCTTGTTTGGAGTGCAGACCTTTTTGTTGATGGCGCCACTGCCTTAGCACAAAAATTCAACGTTCCCAGTTTCTTAATAGGTGTGTTGATTTTGGGTGTCGGTACATCCGCCCCTGAGATGGTCGTGTCAGTATTGGCGGCACTAGAAGGCAGCCCTGATTTGGCATTAGGCAACGCTTATGGCTCAAACATCATCAATATTGCGCTGGTATTGGGTGCAACCGTATTGATTAGCCCTATTATCATTCGTAAGGGCATCATCAAGCGTGATTTACCTCTATTGGTATTGATTACTATGGTCGCCGCATGGCAGCTGCGTGATGGGCAATTAGACCAAGCAGATGCGATTGTGTTGATAGCGCTGCTGGTCGTGACTTTAGGCATTCAGATTGTACTAAGCTTACGTGAAGGCAACCATGAGCACGAAGGAGAACCCATAGCAGAAAGCATCGATGCTGAACATATCGAGCAAACCCTAACACGGGGACTCATCAGCTTAGTTATCGGCATGCTTTTACTGGTCATTAGCTCGCGGGCTATAGTTTGGGGTGCAGTAGAATTGGCAACGCTGTGGGGCGTTAGCGAACTGGTGATTGGATTGACGATTGTTGCTGTGGGGACCTCGTTACCTGAGCTGGTATCGAGCTTATCAGCTGCCCGTAAAGGCGAACACGACATGGCACTGGGTAATATTATTGGCTCTAATATATTTAACACCTTGGGCGTCGTTGGTCTCGCAGCGCTTATAGCGCCAATCACAGTCAGTCCAATCATCTTATCGCGCGATATAGTGGCTATGGGATTGGTCACCTTATTACTCTTAGTATTGTGCGGGTTTGCCTTTATGAGTAAGCGTCCATTCGGTCGCACTTCTGGGTCGACTTTGGTCTTATTCTTTGTCGGCTATACTTTATGGCTGATACAAACCGTCAACCTGTAACGCTTAAATTGTATTAACAGACCTTAAAATGTATGAACAGACTATGGCGATGATAATGTGGTTTATTTTCCTTGCTTGCGATTTCTAATCACCCGCCATAGTCCTTCATTCTCTGTTTTTGGCATTTTTAAGGTAATGGTATTCGATAGCATATCTTGCACTGCGAGACCACGTGGGTTAAAGAGGCAAAAAGCATAGTTAAAGACAAAGCCCAAAAAGGCACTGGTCAATAAAACAGCACGCGAGCCATCAATGACACTACCAATGATACCAAATATAAGTGGCATAATACTGGCCGCTAAAATCCGCTTAAATGACTGTCCCCACGTTAGCAAATGACCATTACTATTGACCGTCTTTAACCGCCAAGTCTGCATACCTAATGTCTGTCCACCGCGACGCCAAAATATCCCATAGAATCCTACTAACGTCAGTATAAAAGACGGCGTCATAATCACGTTTTGATACCACGTTGGCAGCGACTGCGCTTGTGACGACTCGCTACCCGTCTCCATCGTGATAAGTGTACCAATCACGGTTAGCAGGGTACCGACCAAAAACAACAACGCTAAAATTAACATACCATCATAGAGAATGGCTGCCATACGGGTGCCAGGTTTAGCAATCGTTAGCTCTTCACTTTCAGCGGCATGATATGCTGATGCTTTAGTTTGAGCAGCAGATTTGGTAGGTCGTTTAGGTAAACTCTTTGACATGGTACAAGCTCATAGCAAGCAGTGAATAGTGGCTCTATTGTACCGTAATTCACGGTCTTATCGTACATTATCCTAAGATGCCGTAAGTCATATAACAATGTGGTATAACCATGTCGTATGACTCATCAGCTCATAAGACTATCACACAGAAATTGCAGACATAAAAAAATCGCCAAATTGTCATAAGACAGGCGATTATTTTAAGGTTTCTCTAACTGGGTTAAAGAAGTGATGATGCAAATGGTGCGCTTGGAGAGATTCGAACTCCCGACCCCTTAGTTCGTAGCCAAGTGCTCTATCCAACTGAGCTACAAGCGCGTACTTTGCACATCATTTACTGCGTTGTTAAGAAACAATTGCAGCAAATTAGGTTGGTTATTATATAGATAATTTCGCTTGTGTCAACATCTTTTTTTATTAAAATCAAATTATTTTTTGCTTTAATAAAACAGAAGATTATTAACGCTTTTATATCGCGTCACTACTCTACTAAAAACCGAATAAATGGAGGTGAAGGAGGGATTCGAACCCTCGATACGCGCAAACGTATGGTTCCTTAGCAGGGAACTGGTTTCAGCCACTCACCCACTTCACCAAACGACGTAAGACTTTTTAAGTTCTAAAAAATAGTATTATTGCTGATAATACGTCTTATCCCGTGGGCGAGTATTATAGCAAAGCCAAAACGAATTGCAAGCACTGTCTACAAATTTAATGCAGTTTTTATCATATTTATTTGTTTATATGGTCTCATAGCCTCTTGATCAGCTCAAATATCAATAAAAACCAGTAAAAACGATGTTTAAGTTAGTCAGCACGCTCTGGGTTGTTGTTAATTGATTAATTAATGGATGAATTGTCTATATACCATCTCCAACCTACTATGGCTTTTTTAGCAGTGGGTGTCTATAGTATTTGTTACTCATTTTAGATTATGTCAAAGGAATTTTTATGCGACCAGTGGTACTGTGTTTTTCAGGATTAGACCCCTCAGGCGGCGCTGGATTACAAGCGGATATAGAAGCCATCGGTCAAGCAGGTGCGCATGCTGCCATTGCTTGTACAGCTATTACCATACAAAACTCGCAGCAAGTCTTTGGTTTTGAAGCTTGTGCAGCAAGTTTGGTAAAGGATCAGGCCACCGCAGTGCTCGATGATTTGCCTGTTGCAGCTATTAAGTCAGGTATGTTGGGTACGACTGATAATATCGCTATGCTGACTCAATTGTTTGCCGAGCGCCTTATCGCCGCTGATACGCCATTTGTATTAGATCCCGTATTGGTCGCCAATAGTGGTGGCAGTTTGGGCGATGAAAAGACGCTCGTTAGCGCATTTAGAGAGCTGTTACCATACGCGACCCTCATCACACCGAATACTCATGAGCTACGCGCATTAAGCGGTGAGCAAGACTTACATATTGGCGCGCAAAAATTATGCGCTCAAGGCACCTATGCCGTATTGGTAAAAACCTCACACGACTTTGATAGCGGCGATATAGAGCAGTATTTGTATATAAAGGGTGAGATGGTACATAAAAGCACCTTGCCGCGCTTAACGGGCGAATTTCATGGCTCTGGCTGTTCACTTGCCAGCTTTATCGCTGGACGCTTAGCAATGGGTGATGCGCTTATCGATGCAGTAAGAGCAGCAGACAGCTGGATTACCCAGACGCTGCGAGCCGCTGATGCACCGCACCCTAACAATGACCAAGCCCAATTAATACCCAATCGTTTTATAGACTTTCAGCATAACCTCTAAATAATCAATAAAAAAAGGGCGCTCTATATCTCGTAGAGCGCCCTTTTTTAGATAGCTATTGGTAATTTTAG
Source organism: Psychrobacter sp. Ps7 (assembly GCF_022129225.1). Lineage (NCBI taxonomy): Bacteria > Pseudomonadati > Pseudomonadota > Gammaproteobacteria > Moraxellales > Moraxellaceae > Psychrobacter > Psychrobacter sp. Ps7. The sequence goes on from NZ_JADQAH010000028.1 coordinate 20,987, forward strand.
ATAGCGGCTTTCAAGTGACCATTAATCCAGCTCAACCCAACATCGGCATGAAGCTCGCGGCAAAGCCACCAATAAACATCTCAAGCAAAATAAAAGCAATGAATGCGACCATTGGTGATAAATCAATCATGCCCAAGTTTGGCGTGATTCGACGAAATGGTGCCAAGATTGGCTCCGCTAAATTGACAATGATACCAATAATCGGATGCTGAGATTGGGTAAATACCACAATCCAGCTGACAATGATGGAACCAATGACGAGATAGCGACACATACGTAAAAAGTCTAATACCAAGCTGATAGTACCTGTGAAAAATAACGGTACAGGAGCGATACCTTTATGTGTCAGTGCTGCTTTTCCAGAGATATCGATTAAACGAATCAAAAACATCAGGACGATAGCCGCAATACTGATACGCCCTTGCCCAACGGTTGGAAAAATACGCCCAAACACATCGACAATGTGCGTTGCTTTATAGGCAGGCGCAATCATGGGGTTGCTGGCATCCATCCCTGCAAATTGCAGCATAAAGCGAATAAACACCAACATCATGGCGAAGGTGGTGACCAAATCAAAGATTTGAAATAACATGTTGTTCATGAAGTGCTACTCAATGTGACATTATTAACAGGTTTTGGGATGACGACTGTCATTACTTGGTAGTGGTGCTTGGTATTACAGCTCAGGCGCGTCATTCGCTTTTAGCAAATAACGCGCCTGATACATGGATGATTATTTACTCATCTCTTCACTCAAGGCTTGGCTACGGTCATAGCAGGCCTGCATAGCCTCAACGATTTGACCACCGATATCATTGGCTTGCATTGACTCAACGGCGGCTTGGGTTGTCCCATTTGGCGAGGTGACCTTGCGACGCAATTCAGCAGGTGCATCCTCACTATTCATCGCCATCTTTGCCGCGCCTAGCATGGTTTGCATAGCGAGCGCTGAAGCCTGCTCTTTATCCAAACCTAAAGCCACTGCCCCGTCAATCATGGATTCAATGAAGTAAAACATATACGCTGGCGCTGATCCTGATACGGCGGTTACCGCATGCATATGTTCTTCATTATCGACCCACATGACCAATCCTGATGCTTCCATCACCGCCGTTGCTAACTGCTTTTGTTCAGCAGAAATATTATCAGTACCGTACAGACCCGTTGCGCCCATTTGAATCATTGCAGGTGTATTTGGCATCGCACGGACGATATTGTCATAGCCATGCAACATGTCAGATAGAAGCTCAGTTGACAAACCTGCTGCCACTGAAATCACCAGCTGCTTGTCTAAGACATCCGCAAAGCTACTGACCACCGCTTTCATCACTTGCGGTTTGACCGCCAGCACCACAATGTCAGCATCGATAACGGCAGCTTTTGCATCAGCAGTTGGATCAACCGTGTTCAATCCTTTAGCAACCAATTGCTCGCGCGCTTCACTGCTAGGATCAGCAACGGTAATTAAACTCGGTTTGACACCGCAGCTGACAAGCCCGCTAATCAAAGCCTGCGCCATATTACCGCCACCGATAAAGCTGATTTTCTTATTATCTAATACTGACATACATGTCTCCTATTCAAAAATCCAAAGGTATTCAAACTAACATAATGATAGGTAAAATGACACTCAGTTTACCATACTGCTACTGGCATCGTTTGATAAATTGACGGCATCTAACCCGGTTGTAAGCTCCGTTGAACCACTGAATTGCCATGGACTATTGCACAACCAAACGGTTAAATTAACAAGGGCATTATATAAAATCAGTGACGGAGAGTACTATGTTTTTCATTCGTAAAGCCAACCCTGAGGATTATGTAGATATTGCTAACATTCATTTCAAAAGTTGGCATGCCGCCTATTTAGATTTGCTACCAGTGTCCTATATCAATGATAAAAACAACTTATGTAATAAGACAAAAATGTGGCAAAAGTTAATGGCGCATCCTGATGTTATTGTCTGGATAGCATATGATGCTCATCATCATAATTTGGGGTTTATTGGGTACTTCGTTAATAATAAAAATTATGAAATTACCACGTTGTATGTTTTGCCCGACTACCAAGGATTGGGTATAGGTACTCAATTAATGACAGCATCATTACAAGCTCTCTTAGAATCTCATATCCATGGCCATTTTTATTTATGGGTATTAGAAAATAATGTGGCTGCTATTGATTTCTATCAAAAATTTGGCTTTGTAGCTAATGGCGAAAAGAGTGAAGAATGCTACAAAAGCACGCAAATAATAGATACCAAAATGGTCAGAAAACTTGATGACCTGATGACTTGATGACCTAGCCCTAGATAACCTGACCTCCTAGAAGGTTTAGGTTACAAATATTAAAAAGCGTTATTGATGCTTAGACTGTTTCTAATAACATGGTTTGTAATAACATTGCTTCTAATAGCACTGTCTAAAATGCCAATATTGTCTGTCGTGTCTGTTAGCGATCTACTCGTCCCTAGTAGTATCCAGCGCTCAAAAGGTGAAACCAGCAATAATGGCCACTCTTTATCCTGCTGTACGGATACGGCACTGACCACCACCAAATTCTCGCGCAACCATACAGGCACGCCAAGCGTTTGATATAGTTTCTTGCCCGCTTGTGGACGTGATGCCAATGCAGTTTGCACACGCTGCTGACGACCTAATGGTGCGAAGGTAATCTCAAACTTCTCATCATCCTGATCGCTGTCTAATAGCTCTGCCAAGGCATTTGGCATCATTTGCACTTGCCAAGTAAATTTATCATCACTACGTAAGATAACTGATACAGGCTGAGCAGCCGCTGAATACGCATCAGCTACCACAAGATTAGATAAGGGTTGAATCTGTTTGGTAAGCGGCAATGCTAACCACTTGCGCCACTCACTGCTTAAACGATAAAGCTGCTGACGGTAGCGGCAAATCGTATAGGACTGCTTGCGAGCTTGCCAAAAAAGCGCCGTTTGGTGATCAGGATCTTCACGTTGGCTTAGCATAAATACATCATCTACCAGCTGCTTAGCAGGCGGTAACGGTTCATATTGACCGAGCCAATGATGCAATAGTTGGCGCTGACGATAAATGGGTAATGCTTGTAGCTTGTCTATATTTAGCACACGCTGGGCAGACGATAGCTGTAATGATGCTACCTCTATCTGCTGTAAATCTTCTGCCGCTTGTGCATTGATTATTAATTGGGCATCACGCAATAGCTGTGCGCTACGGGCGATATTGTCAATGACATTGGAATTATAGGTTGCCAATACGGGCATGATGTCAAGGCGTAGCCCACTACGTACATTCTCGCCAGCATCATTGGTTGGGTCATCGATATAAGGGAGCTTTAGGCGCTGAGCATAATTGCTGATGTTGGCGCGTTTGACCGTCAGCCAAGGTCGCCATAATGCCATACGTTGTGCGCCCTGCGTTTGGATACGCCACGGCTGCATACCCGACAAACCATTCACCCCAGCGCCTTGTATCAGCCGCATCAGCACCGTCTCTGCTTGGTCATCGGCATGATGCGCTAAGAGCAATACATCATCTTGATTGAGTTGCGCTCGCATGACATCATAACGAGCCTGCCTTGCGGCTTGCTCATCATGACCATTCACTTGCGCACGTAAAATCCGACACGGTATCTGCTGCACTGCTGCCCAGTTAGCAACATGTGTCGCCCAAGTGTCACTATCCGCTTGCAAACCATGATTCACATGCAGCAATTGCGGCAAAAATGGCAACTTACCTTGGCGATAGAGCTGCACACACAGCGCAGCCAATGCTAATGAATCACGACCACCACTACACGCCAGCCAAAGTCGTCGACCGTGCAACTGTTCACCATATTCAGCCATACTGCTCAATAATGCTTGTGCCAGATCGGCATCGACAGGCAAGTCTGCGATTGGCTTCATAGGATGCGAAAGGATTGCACTGCTGGTCATAATCAGCCTTATTTATTTAGCATGCATACATGAATTGACATATAAATGAATCTGCTTATACGTCAGCTACGACATCAGTTACTGCCTATATTAACAGCCACAAAAAAACGCGCCATAAAATGACACGTTTTTATTTTAGCATTAAGACTCAGTCTCTAATATGAAAAGCTTTGTGTCCATGCATAGAGGCTTAGTAACAGAGGTGTGATAGCGACCATTAAGCAGGCAACATCACTTCTGAGTTAAAGGTTTTCAGCTTCTCATAACGCAGCTCACAACGCGCGTGTGCGTCTAAATCTGTAATCTCATCTAACTGCTCAGCAATAAGTGCTTTCAAGGCGATCATGACTGGTTGCGGCTTGATATGTGCGCCTTCACCTTCTTCAATGACGGCATCAATCAGCCCCATTTGATATAAATTAATCGCATTTAATTTCAAGGCTTCACTAGCGTCTTGTGCTTTTTCAGCTGTTTTCCACAGGATAGAAGCACAACCTTCCGGAGAGATAACCGAATAAATACTATTTTGTAGCATATTGACTTTGTCACCAACACCAATTGCCAACGCCCCACCTGAGCCGCCTTCACCGATGATAGTCACGATAATAGGCACTTTTAGGCTAGAGAAAACGGCGATACTTTCGGCAATGGCTTGCGCTTGTCCGCGCTCTTCAGCACCAATACCCGGATAAGCGCCTTGGGTATCGACAAAGGTCATCACAGGGATATTAAAACGCTCAGCCATTTTGACCAAACGAATCACTTTGCGGTAGCCTTCAGGATTGGCCATGCCAAAGTTATGAGCAATACGCTCACGGGTGCTGCGACCGCGATGTTGACCAATCACCATCACAGGCTGACCATCAAAACGCGCCAGACCACCAAGAATGGCTTTGTCATCGGCAAAAGCACGGTCACCGTGCAGCTCATCGAATTCGGTAAACAGCTGATTAACATAGTCCATAAATAATGGACGCTTGGCGTGCCGTGCAAGCTGCACACTATCCCAGACAGTGCTCATAGACGCTTCCCTTTAATAATTATACTTAATGTATTTATGTTTAAGAATAATATCGTTATCGATTTTTAGATAATGAAAGTACAGTTGTAAACTCAATAGAAGCTATAGTAGCACATCTTAAATGGCATGACATTACTGACAAAGCCGCTTTTGTTACGTTAATCTATAGCATACTCATTACAATAGTAACGGCATCATGTTGATTGTCAGTGCAAAGCAGCGCTGCCTAGCCCTCAACCACGCTCAGCGTCACGCCCCATTTGGCAAACTGCTCAATCTCAGTATGCAAATCGGGCAATAAGAAAGCATAATGCTCACTGTTATTGGCAACGGTGATTTGCCAGCAATGATCATCCATGGCTTGTAACTGTAATTCTGGTAATTCATAATCGCTGCGGCTGTGATGCGCCAGTACAGCCAAACGTAGCAGCAGACAAAGATAAACGAGCTGATTACCACCGATAGTACAGGTCTGCTCTAACATATCAGCCTTGAGCTTACGACGATGATTGAGCATCAGCTGTGCCATGCGCTTTTGATCGACTTGCGAGAATCCTGGAATATCAGAATACTCAAGCAAATACGCGCTATGCTTATGATAACTACTATGACTGATGGCCAATCCTATCTCATGCAAAAAAGCCGCACGTCTGAGTAAATCACAATCATCATTGGTAAGGGCGAGCTTATCCTTCACTTGCTCAAATAAATGGCGACTGGTTTTTACCACTTGTTTGGCTTGTTTTTTATCCCCTGAATAACGCTTGATCAGCGCCAGCACACTGCGGTCACGAACATCTTCGCTAGCAAAGCGTCCAAGCATGTCGTACATCACACCTTCACGTAGTGCACCATCTGAGTAAGTAATGGTATCTACACCCAGCACTTTCATGACTGCACGCAGTACCGCAACGCCTGCTGGGAAGACGGCTTTGCGATGTTCCTTAACGCCTTCTAAATCGATGTCATCGACGTTGCCAATTTTAAGCAACAGCTTCTCTAACTTTTTGACACCTTTATAAGTGATGCGCTCTTGCTCATCAGCCCAGCCCTTAGAGACCAGCACATTACGTACCGCTTTAATCGTCCCACTCGAGCCAACCACACTACTCCAGCCCAATTTTTGATAACGACCCTGAATCGCTAACACTTCTTTGCGAGCGGCTGATATCGCATTATTAAAGGCTTCTTTCGTGATTTGACCATCGGCAAAGTACTTCTGGGTAAAGGCGACACAGCCCATCTGCAAACTCTCGGTCAATAGCGGATCGAACTCTTGACCAATGATAAACTCTGTCGAACCACCACCAATATCGATGACCAAACGCTTGTCACTACTGGCATTGGTGTGTGAGACGCCCAAATAAATCAAGCGCGCCTCTTCTCGTCCCGCGATAATCTCAATGGGTTTCGGCAATATTTTATTGGCACGGGCAATAAAGTCATTGGCATTTTTAGCTTGGCGTAAAGCGTTGGTCGCAACCACGCGAATGCGTTCGGGTGGTACCGAATCCAAACGCGCCACAAATCGGCTCAAACAGTCGAGACCTCGCTGTGCAGCTGCCGCACTTAAGATATTATTTTCGTCCAAGCCTGCGGCGAGCTGGACTTTTTCAGACATAGAAACGACTTTTCGCACCTCACCATGGTCAAGACGCGCAATGGCCAGATGAAAACTATTGGAACCGATATCAATGGCTGCCATCATTTCATCATCAGCAAGCGGCGGATTTGTAAGGTAGTCAATAGGCATAAGAGGAATCGTTACCGTGTTGGATAAAAGGGAGAGGATATGGGCTAAAAATTAGACGATTGAGTCATATAAACATCGTAGCTGCACCAAATAGTGCCATTTACGCAAAGCGGCTCACGTATTTGACGTAATTTTCGCCATTAAAGCATTTATGCCAAACACTGGCAAGTGACCCAAATGCTAATTAAGCAGCAAGCACATCATTCACAAAATAACAAATGCGCCATAAACATCCATTGCTTGTGTTAAGGATAGCGTTTTGCTACATTAAAAACGACCAATATTATAATAAATAACAGTCACTTAATGACCGCCTAGCCGTTTTAGCAAAAAAGAAAGCCCCCTAATGACTCGCCCTAATATCTATACTCAATAAACGATTAGCAAGGAAGCTAAACAAATGAATCAAACGACCACACAAAACACTACCAAAAACGCCGATGCTCAAGCGGTCAGCAATGCTAAAAAAAGCATGATGACAACCGTCAGTCCAACAAAGCAGAAATTTTATGACTTCTATTTAGCTGAACATCAAAACATGGCTTGCCGCCGCTTACATTTCGCTGGTAGTAGCTTTGGCTTATTGGGACTCGCAAAGTCGGTCAAAACCGCTTCGCCAAAACCATTACTTAAAGGCATCGCTGCTGGATATGCTTGCGCTTGGGTCGGTCATTTTTTCTTTGAAAAAAACAAACCTGCCTCGTTCAAATTCCCGCTAAAAAGCTTTGCTAGCGACTTTCGTATGTACAGTGATGTCCTACGCGGTAGACTCAGCTTACAAGACCGTAAATTTGATAAAATCGGACGATAATAACTCGCCACTAGCCCAACTAACGTAAAGACTTACGTAATATTTTTCCTACCGCCGTTTTGGGCAATTCATCGATAAACTCGTATGACTGCGGGCGTTTATAACCTGTTAAACGTTCGCTTGCGAAGCTTTGTAACTCTTCTACCGTTAGGCTCAACTCCTTTTTAACCACAAACGCTTTGGGTACCTCGCCGCTGTGCTCATCTGCAATACCAACCACCGCGACTTCAAGTACTTTCGGATGCTCTGTCAATGCCGCTTCCACTTCGTTTGGATAGACGTTAAATCCTGAAACCAGTATCATGTCTTTTTTGCGATCCACCAGCGTCAAAAATCCATGTTCATCTAGCACACCAATATCACCTGATTTAAAGTAGCCATCCTTTGTAAAAGTATCTGCATTGTCTCGTTGCCAGTAACCACACATGACCTGCGGGCCTTTAATACAAACCTCGCCCCGTGTACCTATTGCACAAGTTGCACCTTGTTCATCAATGATTTTAATATCCATCATCGCAAGTGGTAGACCAACGCTACCGTTGAAATGATCTATACCAGGTGGATTAAAAGAGATAACTGGTGCAGTTTCGGACATGCCGTAACCTTCATTGATAATCATACCAGTGACTTGTTGCCACTGATCAGATACGGCTTTGATGATTGCGGTGCCGCCACCTATAGATAGTGCCAAGCGACTAAAATCAAGGTTGGCAAACTTTGGATGATGCAGCATACCAATAAATAAGGTATTAACCGAAGGAATGACATGCGGACGATGCTGCTCGATGGTATTGACTAGTCCATCGATATCACGCGGATTGGTGACCAGTATGTCTTCCCAGCCGCCATAAATGCCTAGTAAGCCGCAAACGGTAAATGAGAAGATATGATAGAGCGGCAACGGATTGAGTATTTTGATCTGCTCGCTACGACCCGCTTCAATCGCATGGCCAAACATCGCATAACACTGACAGACATTGGCCATGACATTGTAATGCGTGAGCATCGCGCCTTTTGGCTTGCCGGTCGTGCCACCCGTATATTGCAATAAAGCTAAATCTTCACGCTCGATAGTAACAGGCTGATATTGCTCAGCGTGGTATGCACTCATAATATGGGCAAAGCTTACACTCTGCTCTGAGATATTTTTTGCAGCATTATCGGCTGTGGTTTGATTGAATTGACGAGTAGTATCGGTCGACGGCTCAAGTTGGGTAAGCAAGGCAATATCGTTGTCAGCAGGTGCAGCATTCGGATTGACGGAACAATGTACAACCAATGACAGTTGCGCTTTGACTGCATCATCTAACTGATCGTAAGCAGAGGTCATACCATCGAGGACAATCAGCACGCTAGCTTGAGCATCCGTCAGCTGATGCGCCAATTCATAATGGGTATACATCGGATTGACATTCACCAATACCGCGCCTGCTCGCAGACAACCAAGTAACACCACGGCATACTGCAATATATTGGGTAATTGCACAGCAACACGGTCGCCTTTACTGATGCCTTGTGCTTCTAAAAAAGCAGCAAAGCGGCGGCTGGCAATATCCAATTGTGCAAAGGTAAGGACGGCAGACCCCATACTAAAAGCTACAGAATCACTATGCTGATCTATCTTGGGTTGCAACAAATCTAGCAGGTTGTGCTTGTTCTCTAATACATCTAAATTATTTCTTATTCCATATTTCTCATACGAGGCTTGCCATAGCGGTGGCGTATTACTGCTGGGCATATCATTAGTGCTTGTAGTCATCAGTTGGCATCCTTGCTCAGTTGTCTTGATTCATCTCAGAATACCATAATTTATTGTTTATTTTGCAATCACCCAAAGAAGGAACTGTCTTAGTTTTATTTTTTAATTTATGCAGTCATCGTCAGAAAATCTTTATCTCTTATAGTAAAAATCACAAAAGGATAAATATTGGGCACAAAAAAACCAGCATGATTTCTCATACTGGTTCTTGTAAGTACATACATTTTGAACAGGTCTTAAATAAACAAGGCTCTGAATAAATAAGGTCTTGAATAAACAGTTACGCTTTTGCCATTTCTGCAAAAATCTCGTCAGCGGCTTTAATCGACGCATCAATATCTTCATTGCTGTGTTTGATTGACATAAAGCCTGCTTCATAAGCAGACGGTGCCAAATAAATACCGCGATCGAGCATGCCATGGAAAAACGTATTAAACACCGTCATATCGCACTCTGTCACGTCATCGAAGTTCTTTGGCGTGTCAGTTTCATTGTCTTTAACAAAGAACATGCCAAACATACCGCCCAATTTATTGGTACGCATGTTGATGCCGTGTTTGTCAGCTGCCGCTTGAAAACCGTCTACTAGACGATCAACTTTCGCTGCTAACTCAGCATAAAACCCATCTACGGTTAAGTCTTCAAACATCGCGATACCCGCACGCATTGCCAGTGGATTACCTGACAATGTGCCAGCTTGGTAGACGCCGCCGAGTGGCGCAATGCAAGACATCACTTCTTTTTTACCACCGAAAGCACCAACTGGCAGACCTGCACCGATGATTTTACCAAAGCACGTCAAATCAGGATCAATGCCGAAATGTGCTTGTGCACCGCCAAGTCCAACGCGAAAGCCGGTCATGACTTCATCAAAAATAAGCACTGAACCGTTGGCAGTACACTCTGCACGCAACGTATCATGGAATTCTTGGGTTGGAATGACCATATTCATGTTGCCGGCGATCGGCTCTAAGATCACGCAAGCGACTTCTTCGCCCCATTTCTCAAAGCAATCTTTGATCGCTTGTGGGTCATTATAAGGAATGGTAATGGTGTGCTTAGCAAAATCTGCTGGCACGCCTTTTGATGTTGGCTCGCCAATATCAAGCATGCCCGAACCTGCTTTTACTAACAAGCTATCTGAATGACCATGATAGCAGCCTTCAAATTTAACGATTTTGTCACGTTGGGTATAGCCACGAGCCAAACGAATTGCACTCATGGTCGCTTCTGTACCGGAGCTAGTCATGCGAATCATCTCAACGCTTGGGACAATTTCGCAAATCTTATCTGCAACGGTTGTTTCAAACGGTGTAGGCGTACCAAAGCTTAAACCATCATCAGCCGCTTTTTTAACGGCATCAATCACTTTAGGGTGCGCATGACCCAAAATCATTGGACCCCAAGAGCCGACATAATCGATATACGCATTGTCTTCGGTGTCATAAATTTTGCTACCGTTAGCACGGTGCATAAAAATAGGCGTGCCACCGACACCAGCAAAGGCACGGACGGGCGAGTTTACGCCGCCAGGAATATGTTTGCGGGCTTGCGCAAATAGCTGTTCGTTTTTAGTGCTCATCATTATTCTCTACTTATTATTTCTTTAATATTGGTTCTGTCTTATTTTATTAAAAATAACTTTGCTGCTTGTTGTTAATACTTAGCAGATTTTTAAAGCACATTTAATAAATTATGCTTTTTTGACCACAGAAGATTTAAGCTTCATCGGGCCAAAACCATCAAGTTTACAATCAATATTATGACCATCAGAGGCATCGGGCAGCAGGCGAATACCTTTTGCTTTGGTACCGACTTTAATAACGGTCGATGAACCTTTGACTTTTAAGTCTTTAATCACGGTGACGGTATCGCCATCTTGCAGCTCATTACCGACCGCATCACGAATGACCGCGTCTTGCTCTTCAGCTTGTGCCGCATCGGTTTCAGCCGCAGTCCATTCATGAGCACACATGGGACATACCAGTAACGCACCATCTTCGTACGTATATTCAGCATCGCATTTTGGGCAATTGGGTAAGCTCATAATTTCCTCGTCAGCCGTGATAAATTGGGTGTATTCTAGAGCTAACATTGTACCGTAACTCGCCAGCTTTAACCAATCGCTTCGCTTGTAAATGCGGTGCTGTGACTAATTGATAGATTCGCTCATGTCTTACAGCGGACGTTTTTTATCACACAGTGTTTTGTGGTACTCTGCTTTAACTAAGTTTGGTTTGATGACCATGTACTTTTAGAGGGTAAAACCTCAATATTTACTTTAGTAATTACTTTAACAACTCAGTATTCACCACAATATCTGAGGCTATGGCTATTGATAACGATAGCGACTTATGAATAGGATAATAATAATGACTCAATCAAACGTATCGACCCTCTCATCAACATTGCCACAATTTTTTCAACTAACGATTCAAGGTGAAGATGCAGAAAAATTCTTGCAGGGTCAGCTAACCTCTGATGTCACCAAGCTCGGACTCAGTTATCAAGCAACGGCGCTTAGCAATTTAAAAGGTCGCATTGATTTTGGTCTTTGGATAAAAAAACAAGCCGAAAAGCATTATGATGTGGTTATCAGTGCCGATTGCGCTGAGGCTTTTCAAGCCCATTTAAAAAAGTTCGGTGCCTTTTCAAAGTTTGACACCAGTACGCCCGCGCCCATTTATCCTTGCGTGCTTGATGACGTGCCAACTTTTAGTCATCAGGAAGACCACAATACGCCAACCGATACCCAAGCGTGGATGCAAGCGAGTCTTGCCATTGGCAACTATTGGATAGTTGCTGCCACGCAAGGTCTGTTTCAGCCACAAGAGCTGCGTCTGCATCAGCGCGGTGGTATGGACTATGATAAAGGCTGCTATCTTGGTCAAGAAGTGATTGCCCGTATTTATTTTAAGGCAGCGCCAAAAGCGTTTTTACATTATGTCAGCGGCGCAGGTGACGTGCCAGCAGCCGGTGACAAGCTAGAAAAAATCCATGTGGTTAATGTGATTGCCGATGGCACTATTAATGGTAATGGTTTTAAAGCATTGGTCGTTGCCCGTCCAGAGCATTTAGCCGAGAGTGAGCTTACGATATTAGACTTACCGCCAGCGCTGCAAGCCGATGTTGCGCGTCAAAAATAGTGTGACATGATGAATGACGCGTAATAAGCAGTACTCTTCAAAACATTTTTACTAAAAAAGCAGCAGAGTAATCTATGACCCATATTGCGGTACTCGGAGCGGGTGTGGTGGGCGTGACCAGCGCATGGTATCTTCGCCAAGCAGGCTACGATGTGACTGTCATTGAGCGTGAGCCAGCAGCAGGCATGCAAACCTCCTTTGCTAATGGTGGGCAGATATCTGTCTCGCACGCAACCCCTTGGGCGAATCCAGCGGCTCCAATGAAAGCCCTTAAATGGCTGTTTCGTGAGGATGCACCGCTGTTGTATCGCTTGCGTGCTGATAAGGCACAGCTCAAATGGGCGATGCAGTTTTTGCAAGAATGCCGCGCAGATAGAGCCGATGCAAATCTGGTACAAATGGTACGTTTAGGCTTGTATTCACGAGATGCACTACAACAGCTGCGTGCTGATATTGGTATTGATTACGAGCAGCAAACGCGTGGTATTATGCATTTTTATACCAATCAAGCGGAATTTGATGCCGCCATTGCGCCAACGGAGCGCATGCAAGAGTTAGGCTGTGAGCGTCATGTCATCGATATCAATAATGCCGTTAACTTAGAGCCTGCGCTTTACCCTATTGCTCATAAGCTAAAAGGTGCGACTTATACCAGCCGTGATGAATCGGGTAATGCCCATTTATTTACCCAGCGCTTAGCCGAGCGCTGCATAAAGTCTGGCGTGAAGTTTTTATACGATACCGAGATTCTGGCGTTAAACGCAGACGCCCATTCTGCTCGCCCGCATATCCATAGTATTACCATTCAACCCAAGGGCGAAAACGCGCAAACCTTTAGTGCAGACAGCCATGTACTAGCCCTCGGTAGCTATAGTGTGTCATTACTAAGACCTTTGGGAATACATGCGCCGATATTTCCAGCCAAAGGCTACTCAGCTACTTATCAAATCAACCCCCGCGCCCCGCATCTAGCACCCTTTGTCAGTCTCATTGATGATGAGTTTAAGCTGGTGACATCACGCCTTGGTGACAAGTTACGCGTCGCTGGAACGGCAGAATTTAACGGCTACAATTTGGATTTAAATAGCACGCGCTGTGCTGCCATTACCCGCCGTGTGCAGCAGTTGTTTCCCAAAGGTATCATTGCCAATTCTGTGCAATATTGGACAGGGCTACGTCCGATGACCCCTTCTAATGTGCCGTTAATTGGGCGCGCGCACAGGGGTCAAGTCCGTCATGGTAGTCATAATATGGATGCTAGTTTTGATAACTTATGGCTCAACACTGGTCATGGTACGCTTGGTTGGACCCATGCTTGCGGTTCGGCGCAGGCGATCAGCTTATTAATACAAGGTGAGACACCGCCAGTCGATTTTGATTTTGTTGGCTTAAGATCGTAAAAATAAGAAACGTAAAAAAGGCGCTACCAATATAAGTCAGCGCCTTTTTTCTTTATATGGAAGACTTTTATTCTAGAACTATTTTATGCAGCGCTCCCTGATTCCATATCGAAATCAACGTCAGAATCAGCCGTCTCCAAATCAGTCGCTTCTGGCGCGATTGCTTGCAATTGTACCGGTACGCCATTGACTGCCGCATTACCACTTAGCTGATCGATTAAGGTATCGTCGGTCAAATCATTAACACTAACACCGGCATGCGCTTGCGCAATCTTTTGCTGCACGCCTTTACGACCATGACCCCAACCATGAGGAATACTTACCACTCTTGGCATTAGCTCATCCGTGACTTCTGCAACTATCATTACACTACCAACGCGCGAAGTCACTTTTACGTTTTGACCGTCTTCGATACTATACTCTTTTGCTGTTTCAGGATGCAGCATGAGCGTACAGCGCGGCTTACCTTTTACCAAGCGATAGCTGTTATGTAGCCACGAATTATTGCTGCGTACATGACGACGACCAATCAATAGAATCTGCTTGCTGTCATAGTCTTGCATCATCTCCTGTACCCGCTCTAAATCTGCTTGATAAAAATCAACATTGAGATGAATCTGCTTATCTTTATGTTTTAACGCTTGTGGCAGCATGGTTTTGAGCGATCCCAAATCAATACCATGCGGACTTTTCTTCAATTGCTTTAGATTGAGACCCTTATAAGGCCCACGTTTTAGACCTTGATTAAGCACAAATTTCGGACCCAAAAATTTCATTAACAGGCGTTCGACTTTGGTTGCAAGTACGGCTTTTTTATCCAAGCGTTTCGCCAGCTCTAAGTAGATTTGCCAGTCATGTTTGGCGCTTCTTTGCTTAGCAAACAATGCCTTTGAATATTTGGCGACGTTATGGACAGCAAAATTGTTAAAGGTGACGTCATAATGATCGCGCTCTAGTGGCGATACCGGCGGCAAAATAATATGCGCATGACGGCTGGTTTCTGTGACAAAGTAGTCAATAGCGACCATAAAGTCTAAGTTGGCAAAAGCCGTATCTAACTTTTCACCATTGGGCGTGCTGAGTACAGGATTGCCCGCGACAGTCATAAATCCTTTTAACTGTCCTGCCCCTTCTACCAGCATCTCATCCGCCATTGCCACCACTGGATAATCACCGTTAAAATCAGGCAAGTTACTCACGCGGCTATGACGCTTACCTAAATAACCTGGGCCAGAGTTATTGACCACATCAACCGCAGGATTAGGGAACATTAGACCACCCACTTCATCCAAGCGACCTGTGACAATATTAATCAGCATAATTAGATATTGGCTTAATAAGCCAAACTCTTGCACCGATACACCCATGCGACCGTAGCAGACCGAGCTTTCTGCTTCGCAAAACTCTTTGACGAGTCGTTTAATCTCGCTTGCCGCAATGCCAGTAATCTCAGCAACGGACTCGGCGCTATAGTCTTTGGCAAAGTCTGCAATGCGCTCAATCTCTGGCGCGAGCGCTGCCGCTCTATTATTGTTAGCACGTGCCTTGCCTGCATAACCTTGTAAATAGATTTCATTGAGCATGGCAAGCAAGAGTAAGACATCTGTCGCTGGGCGGATAAAATGATGCTCGCTAGCAATATCTGCCGTTTCGGTGCGTCTTGGATCAATGACTACCACTTTACCATCACGCGCTTTGATATCTTTTAGTTTTTGACGCATATTTGGTGCGGTCATAATACTGCCATTAGACGCCAGCGGATTGCCACCAATGATGAGCATATATTGGGTACGATTGACGTCAGGCACAGGGATGCGCAGCATATGCCCGAACAGATGCATGCTAACAATGTGATGCGGCAACTGGTCGATGGAAGTCGCAGAAAAGCGACTGCGCGTCTTAATACTGGTTAATAGATGCTTAATGGTTAACATGCCGCCCAAATTATGGACATTAGGATTGCCTAAATAAATCCCGAAAGCGTTTTGACCATGTTTTTTCTGTACCGACTGAATACCAGCTGCCACCTTATCTAACGCCTCAGCCCAACTAATCTCTTTCCAACCGTTAGCGGTTCTCTCAACGGGATGACGCAGGCGATCACTGTCTTCATGCAAGTCTTGCAAAGCAGTCGCTTTTGGACAAATATACCCTTTAGAAAATGGATCGTCTTTATCGCCTTTAATCGATAATACTTTTTTTCCATCGTGCTTGATGACAATTCCGCATATTGCTTCACACAAATTGCAGGTTCTAAAATGTGTTTGTTCATCCGTGTGACTCTTTTCAATAGCCATGGTCGCGCTCCCTGTTATTTTTTACTATAGTCATTCCACTATAAAAGTATTACTGCGTTACCCTCGTTTGAAGTATTAAATAGACAGCTACACTCGGTTGCCTTGTACTACTCTTAAATTGAATCGACTATATCGCTTTCACTATATAAATTCCGTTTTATAAGTTTAATATGGTTACTAAATTTGCTCATCTTAAAACTATTGAGCATTAGTTAAAGCTAAGCATTACTAAAAATTAATAAGCTAAATAACTAGCCATATACTCTGTGTCTATCTTTGGTGAAAAAATGGCTAAAAACGCCATCAAAGTTTTTGCACAATATCTCAATGGCTTGCTGCCGTGAATAACGCTGTTGATGACAGCCCAATATCAATTCATGTACTTGGGCGGCAGCGATATCGACACAGAGATGAACGTCAGATTCGTCAAAAGAGCACTCGGCTGACTGCAATCCCTCTATAAATATCTTAGTCCACTCGTCTCTTATCTCTATGATTAGACTTCCCAACCCGTTACGTTCTATGTTTGAATCAAAGCGCAGACTGTCTTCGAGCAAACGTTGAAATAAAGTGATGTTTTGAAAGGCGGCATCAAAAATCAATGTTAGGCATTCCTGACAACGCTCATTGAAATCCTCTTTAGACAGCGTTGGATAGTCTTTAAGCATATCTACCCACGCCATGCGCATCGGAGATAAATAATTGCCTTTAAGTTGCTCGCTTAACACCTGCTGCAACGCATCTAAACTATCAAAATGATTATAAAAACTTGGCTGAGCAATACCTGCGCCTTTCGCGATTTTATTCATGCTCATACCAAGAGCGCCCTCTACGCTATACAGCTGCAAGGCACTTTTGAGTAACGTATGACGCGTTTTCGCCTTTGCCAGCTCGCGTTTTGTTTCCGGTTTTTTAGCACTTACGCTGTTAAGTACATTCACTATCAATCTGCCCCAACTTAATCTACAAAACAATTGTTATTTCAACTATAAGGCTATAGTCATTTAAACAAGAAGTCTATCACTAAATGTTTAACCTTACTTATTCTTAATAATTCGTTTTAACCCGTCCTAAAGTAATCATAAAAAAAACAGCCGCCACATTTATGATGACAGCTACTTTTTTTATTCCTATATTTACAGCGTGTTACGACGTCATTTTTTATAAATCATCGCCAGACTTGTTGATTCTCTTTACGTATGTCACTGATAAAACACTTCATTCATTACACAAATGGACGATGCATAACATAGCTGTGCAGATTTCCATAATGGAGCAACACTCTCAACATTGCATATACAGACATGGCGATGGTGAGCACTTATATTAGATATCACCAGTTAGCTGATTAATAAGTACTGATAGCAGCTGAGTAAAATGTCGATTAAAGACAGATGGAATAATTGTCTCAATAACCAATTTTATAATAAAAGAAGGAACATAAAAATGAACGAACATACTCTAAAAGGTGAATGGAACCAAATAAAAGGCTCAGTAAAGCAAAAATGGGCTGATCTTACTGATGATGATTTATTACACGTTGAAGGTAGCCGTGATAAATTGGTGGGAAAAGTTCAAGAACGTTATGGTCACAGCAAAGATGATGCTGAACGTGAAGTAGATGCATGGCGTACTGAACATAAATACTAGTAGTTAATCATGCTTGTAAGAAGTATTAAGATAAAAATTTTATAAGCAGACTATTTAAACGAAAACCGTATTAGTTTCTAATGCGGTTTTTTTATGCTGGACTTATCACCAACTTGATTTATATCACATAATTATAAGAGATATAACTCAAAGTCCAGACACGATAAAACCGCATAGCAATTAACTGTTATGCGGTTTTATTGTTAACCATCCATGTTACCTATCACCACTGTTTCCCATGCATCCTTGCATAATATTCAGCACATTGTGATACTGGGCATCCTGCCCTTTTTACTACAACTACCAGCATTAACTACTGATAGCAGCAAAGGGTATGTGTCCTTACTCCACTTATCATTATCATCCTGATGGTAATAAGTGAATCATTATCCTTAATGCGGTTAACTCAATCCTTGAGTCACATTCCCTAATGCCGTGTGACTATAATGCCTAATTCCTAACCTGATGTTAAGTGGCGTAAGCGTCATTACGTGTAAGCATATGCTTACATGATTCATATTCGTTGCTCTGATTACAACTTATTAACGCAAAAGACACTAATCATCAAGTTTCGTCCATTATGATAGATAATGTAAGAAAATATTTCAAAGCGCATAATGGTAATGACGATTGTAATAATTAATTTGCCAGTAAGTTATGAATACGATTATATGAAAAATTTATAGAGTGCGTACGTGCTCGGCTATCACCAGCAATGATGCGACGGGTAATTTAAAAATATTATAGGATATTGGATCATGAAAACTCTAAAGCCTTTCTCATTTAAGACCGTTATATCTACTGGTCTTGCGGTTGCATTATTGGGCACTATAGTTGGGTGTACCGTCGTCGGTCCAGGATATGATAATTATCCAGTATATGGTGGTAATGATGATTATGGTAACGCTGACTATAACCGTATTAGTCAAAAGCTACGCGCTGATCTGCGACGTAAAGGCTATCAGGTTATGGATATAAAATCCGATAACTACCGTGGCAATCGCATAATGACCGCTTATGCCAAAAAGAACAACCAAGCATACGAGCTAAAATACACGTATCCTGATCTAAAACTTATTAGCTCAAATAAAAAAGCTTGGTCTAATGTTTGGCAAGACGATAGATATGACAAAGACCATTACAACAAAGACAAATATAAAAATAATGGCAAGCATAAGAATAATAAGCACTATAAAAATGATGATATCGAAGATAGCATTAAAAGAGACTCGCGTTATCCAGCAATTAAGCAACGTGCAATCAATAAAATACAAGGCATGGGCTATCGGGTCAACGACATTGAGCTGGAAGAAAAGAACGGACGCGGCGTGTTCGAGATTGAAGCCAAGCGCGGCTCGCAAGAATATGAAATACGACTTGGTTACCCAAACTTAAATGTGATTAAGATTGAAAAAGACTAGGGCATGTCCTCCATTCAATTGATAGTTATAGTCAATCCTATATAAATCAGATACGGTATCAGGCTCGCTTAGTCTACTATTTATAGTACTTTCGCCTGCCTTCCTTGAATCTAAATTATATTGAACCGACTATATCTAAGTGCGCTAAAGATGAGAGTAGTGAAATAAAGCTATTAAATAAAGTTTTGGCATCGTTTATTACTTGATGCCTTTGGTCAAATAAGCCAGCCCTTGGTTTATTTGACCCTTTTTTATAAAAGAAGCAAAAATATTTTTGACATCATAAGAGGATTTGATGAACCACCATACTTTATTAAAAACCACTACTAGCGCCAGTATGACTGCAGTGTTGCTGACGATAACGACTGGCTGTGTCACCGCACCTGGTTATGATGCTTACGGCGACCTTTATGAAGATATTTATAAAGACAGTAAGGTCTACAAAAAGCACAAGAAGACCATCAACTCCATTGATAAAGAGCTTTATCAACCTGCTATCGAGCAAAGGGCTGCGAATAAAGCCAGCAATATGGGTTATCGAGTCAAAGACGTCAAATACAAAAAAGGTGACAGTAAAATAAAAGTAAAAGCCAAACACGGCAGTGAAGATTACAAAATCGAGCTTGGCTATCCGAGTTATAACGTGATTAAGATCAAAGAGGACTGATAGCTAACCCTAAAAGTCTAATACTTCAATCACATCATAGGCAGGTGTTTCATAAGGATGCGCCTGCTTTAACGCCTCGACGACTTGTTTAATATCAGCATCAGCCACTACCATTTCTACCCGCCATTCCTCAACGGTTTCCAGTCGATCATGTGCTCCAATATTCGGATTACTGCCTGCCAGTGGCCTAAATTGCCCTGTCCCCTGCACTTGCCAACAGCACTGTTCATAATTGCCAATCGTCCCAGCGCCTGCCGAAAATAAAGCGGACTTTACCTGCTCTAATGCTGTATCTGGAATAAAAACCGTCAATTTATACATGTATTACTTCCTTCAAGTCTATTTAGAAAAACAGCCATCAACTATCAATCTTGCTATTTTTTGGATAACGAAGGATGGGCTGTCCAAATGTAGCGCAATAACCACTCTTTTGCCTCGCCCGCATAATCAATGCCAATCCGTGGACGCAGCGATACTGGCGGCTTGCAACCGTCTTCTTCTATCCAAACGGCTGATGCTGGATGAATAGATTTGCCATACAAGTCACGGTCGATTTGTAATCGCTTGGTCAGCTTACCGGGACCAGCGAACTGCTTGGAATGAATCAGTTGTTGATCTAAGCTCAATAATTGCTCATCTCGCAGACGGTCACTATCTTCTGCTAAAAACCCTGCGCGTATCAGCACTGACTCAGGGGAGTCGATAGCACCACTGATTAAATTGAGCATATGATGGACACCATAAGTCAAATACACATAAAAAACGCCACCTTGCTCATACATGATTTCAGTGCGCGGCGTTCGGCTGCCAGCATGTGAGTGACAAGCGGGATCGCCCGCACCGATGTAAGCTTCAGTTTCTGAGATGCGCATACGCAATATTTTAGTCGTGCCATCCGTATCTGACAGCTTTCTACATAGCACTTTACCTATTAAGTCAGCAGCGACCACACAGGTTGGTCGAGTAAACCATGATGACTCTAAAATAGTAGGCTGCGCCGTGGAAGTTTGAGGCGTTGACATTAGTAATAACCTTTTATGCTTTTTATATGATTGAATAATTAATAAGTTAGCATAAATTAAGAAAACGTATTCAGAACTATTTTTGTTATATATTTTATTGCGATGACTGTATTTTTCTAGAATGCACCTGACACTTTAAACCTAAAAACTATCATGCCTTCCATTTAAATGATTTAATTGAACTCATTTCTAAATATATCTGGAACATGAGATTCAAATATAAAATTAGCGGTATAACAAATAGCAAACATAACATAAACATAAGTGTTATATTCCTCTCTTGTTCTAATTAGAGGAGTGTTATGAAAATGATATCCACACGTTCAACAAAAGTAATCAGTATTCTAATGTTATCTACTATGCTTGCTGCATGTGGTAATGATAGTGATGAATTCAATTCAGAGGTGAAGCCAGCAGTCACAATCCCGCCCACTAACAAACCAGAAATTAAGCCAGAAATTAAGCCAGAAATTAAGCCAGAAGTTAAGCCAGAAGTTAAGCCAGAAGTTAAGCC